>JAZUFC010000001.1:0-5826 GCA_045640465.1 Lachnospiraceae bacterium
CCCGGACAAGCCGGGTCAGTCATGCCCGCAAGCTCATCTCCGCCTGCTGAAGCGCTTCAATTCCGCACCAAAAACAGGCCGTAATATGAACGTTTCTTCACAACAGCCTTATACAACTTGCATCATAGCACATCTGTCAAAGAATTAACAGTCTTATCCGGCCAGTTTTTCATCTTTTTCCCGCATCAGTCCTTTTGATCGTCCTCGGCTGATCCTCAGTGCCCCGGGGAATGCGATCGGCAGAAAATTGCTTCTTGTTTTGCACCTGCTGCAATGGTACTATTACAGATGCAGAGATCTCATACACGAGAAAAACCAGATGAATACGGAGTGAAATTGCATGATGAATTATATGAGTTTGCAGAACGGTTCCGATATCCGCGGAGTGGCGCTTCCGGGTATCGAAGGTCAGAACGTCGCTCTGACAGAAGACGCCTGCCGGGCGATCGGCTACGGTTTCTTCAGATGGATCGCTCAAAGGATCAATAAAAAAAATTTCAGGATCGCCGTCGGACGGGACTCCCGTCTTTCCGGTCCGCAGATGGTGCAGTGGATCACGGAGACACTGGTCTCCTGCGGCGCTGAGGTGACGGATCTCGGTCTTTCCACCACGCCGTCCATGTTCATGTGCACGGTCACGCCGGGATATCTTTTCGATGCTTCCGTCATGGTCACGGCTTCCCATCTTCCGTTCAACCGGAACGGCTATAAGTTTTTTACCGCAAAAGGCGGTCTGGAACATGAGGATATCACCGAGATCCTGGAATATGCAGGCAGCTTCACACCGGATGTTCTTTCCGGCTGTCCTTCGGGCCGCGTCCTCAAGGATTCGTTTATGGATACCTACGCGAACCTTCTGAAAGACAAGATCGCTTCCGCTTCCGGATGCGAAAAGCCGCTTCAGGGTCTCCGCATTTCAGTGGATGCCGGAAACGGTGCGGGCGGCTTCTTTGCGGAAAACATCCTGAAACCTCTCGGTGCGGATACGACCGGCTCACAGTTTTTAGAGCCCGACGGTTCCTTCCCGAATCACATTCCGAACCCGGAGAACAAAGAAGCCATGGAAAGTGTCACGGCTGCCGTTCTTGAAAATCATGCCGACCTCGGCATCATCTTCGATACCGATGTGGACCGCGCAGGCGCTGTCCTTCCGGACGGCTCCGAACTGAACAGAAACAAACTGATCGCGATCTTTTCAGCGATCCTTCTTCGCGAATTTCCGGGTACGACCATCGTCACAGACTCTGTGACCTCCACCGGTCTTGCCGCGTTCATTAAAGAAAAAGGCGGTGTCCATCACCGCTTCCGCCGCGGCTACCGGAATGTCATCAACGAATCTGTCCGTCTGAACAAAGAGGGCATCGATTCCCAGCTTGCCATGGAGACCTCCGGCCACGGTGCGCTGAAAGAAAACTATTTTCTGGATGACGGTGCCTATCTGATGACCCGGCTTCTGATCGAGCTTGCCCGCGGAAAGAAGGAAGGATATTCCCTTTCCGATCTGGTAAGCGGTCTTAAAGAACCCGTCGAAGCCTCCGAATTCCGCTTCAATATCTCCGTTCCCGACTTCAAAGCGTACGGCGAACAGGTGCTCTCCGATCTTTCCGGATACGCCGCCGGACAACCGGGCTGGATCATAGCACCGGACAATCACGAAGGCATCCGCGTCACGATCGGTGAAGGCTGGTTTCTTCTCAGAATGTCACTCCATGACCCGCTGCTTCCTCTGAACATCGAATCCGACAGAGAGGGGCAGATGAAGCAGATCGCGCTCGGGCTTCTTCCGTTCCTGAAACGGTACGACGCATTGGATATCGAAAAATTCCGGAAATACTGCGAAGAGTGACCGCCGGATCGGGGTTTGCGGATCCATCGCTGCCCGTCCGGGAAACGAATCACAAAAACCTTTTTGAAAGCTGCCGCCCCCCGGCAGCTTTTTTGCTGCATACATAAAAGGTTCAGTGGTCTTCTCTTACTCTGTTTGCATAAAAGTTCTTCTGCGCAGTTATAGCATATGTCAGTGTTTGTGAGCACTTATGTCACGCAAAAAATGGTTGCGCAATTTGATTATATATAATATAATGTAGATTGAATTTTTCTGTGTTTCGTCAGCTTTATCAATTGTATCTAATGCGAAATACAATCACATCATATTTACAGGAGATCTCAACCGATGAAAAAAGCAAAAAGAGTGTTATCCGCAATTCTCAGTCTGCTGCTGATCGCAGGCAGCATTCCTGCCATTCCCGCACGTGCGGACGGTGGTTCGGGAGGAAACACAGATCCCGGCAGCGGATCGCAGATCAAAGACTACTATGACTATCAGGACACCAACATGAAAGATGTTTACACCGCCTCCTATGAAGACGGTGCCGTTGAAGTCGCAAAACAGATCACCGCGACCGATGAAGAAAATGTCTTTGATATTACATTAACGGTAAAAACGAAGAAAAAGATCGAAGAAAAGGAGATTCCGGCAGATGCGGCCGTAGTACTGGTTCTTGATATATCCACTTCGATGACTTCCGAAGACGTTTACCAGATGGCAAAAGCCGCATCCAAGTTTATCAATGATATCAAAGCCGACGCCGACGGTGCAAAAAGATATATTTCGCTGGTATTATTCTGCCAGAATATCAATTCCGTCGGCGGAAAATGGTATGACGTGACCAAGGATTCCGCCGATCTTCTGGCCAAACTGAAAACCAGCGACAAAGATAAAAAGGCAACCAATATCACCACCGGCGGCGGTACGAATACCATGGGTGCCCTGATGTGGGCAGAAGAGCTGATGAAGCAGGATCTGGTCAGCGATATCGACAACAGATATGTCGTGCTGATGACTGACGGAGTACCGAATACGGTCACTCTGAAAAGTGATGTGAAATCCGTAACCGCCAACAGTCAGATGAACGGTGTGTATTACGACAATGATGACCGCCGTAAATTATGGCATGCCGAAAGCGCAATTCCGGACTGGCACACAACAAATAAATATAAGGCGACAAAAACACCCAGCGGCGGAAAGCTGGACGCTTACGGTGACCCGTCGATCTATTCAGCCGCCCGCGCGGAGATCTATGCAAACAACATTAAAGACACACTGAATATTCCGATCTATGCAATCGGCTACGGCAAAGATATTGATAACTATATCTATGACAGCGCATTTAATGACAACACTAACGGAAAGACCTCTGACGGGCGCTCGCTCCAGAAGGCCAGTGACTGGCTGAAAAATAACATTGCCTCCGACGGTCTGTATTTCAAGGCGGATTCCAGTTCTCTTCAGACACAGTTTGATACCATTACAGACAGCATCACCACCACCAGCAAAGCCTGGCAGGTGACAGACCCCATGGGCCCGGATATCGAGCTGATGGGTGTTTACAGTGCGGACGGAACTTCCTTTACGCCCCCGGCAGGAGTTTCCGTAGACGGTACGTCCGGTACCGATACCATCAAATGGGATCTGACTCATTTTCCGTACAAGACCGAAACAGTAAACAAAGAAACCATCTATACCTATACGATCAGATATCAGGTCAAACTGAACACACTGGCAGACGGTTTCTCCAGTGACAGTATCTATAAGACCAACGGCGAAACATCCGTTGATTATAGCATTACCGTTGATGACGGGCAGGGAAACACAGAAACAAAAAGCAATACTGCGCAATTCATTATTCCTTCCGTCAAAGGCTATGAAGACCAGAATGACGACTCCGTCAGTATTTCATTTTTAAAGATCGACGGTGAAAGCCCTGACGGAAAACTTCTGAAAGGCGCAGAGTTCAAACTGACCGCGATTGAAGACTCCACCTGGTCAAGAACCATCAAAGACAGTGATGACGGTAAAGAAGACGGCCGTCTTACATTTACCGATGTTCCCTCAGGACATGATTACATCATTTCCGAGATCAAGGCACCGGACGGTTATGCCGCAACAGACGAGACTTTCATCGCAAAAGTCCACTACGGCAAGCTGGAGATCCTTGATTCCGATGGTGAAAAGATCGATCCGGATTCTCTGAAGATCAATAACTACTATTACAAAACAACTGTCACAAAGGTCTGGAATGACGGCAAAGCGTCACACGAAGGCATTGAGATCACCTTTACCCCCGGTAAAGTCCGGGACAAAGCCGCGCTTTCAAAGACCTCCGAAACGGTGACTCTGAATGATAACAACAACTGGTCCTGCACATTCGGCGGCAAGGGTGACCTCTTTGAAGGCCAGCTGATCGAGGGCTATGATTATTCAAAGGATATCACCGAAACGGCCCCTTCCGGCTACAGCTATCAGGTCACCAGAGATCAGGACGGCAGCTATACGGTGACAAATAGCGCTGTTATAGATGTCGAGGTTACGAAAACGTGGTCTCAGACAACCAACCGCCCCAACAGTATTACTGTCAGGCTCTTTGCCGACGGTGTCGAAGTCACCGATTCCTCCAAAACAGTGACGAGCGGTGATGGATGGAAATGTTCGTTTACAGGCCTTTCAAAATATGCAGAAGACGGGCATGAGATCGAGTATACCGTTCTGGAAGATAGTCTTGAAAAGTGGTATCCCTCATACAGCAGATCAACTGACGCCCTCGGCAACGTCAGTTATACGATCACAAATACCTATGATACCAATATGTATATTACTGTCACCAAAAAGTGGGATGACGGCAATGATCAGGACGGTCTGCGGCGTGACAAGATAACCGTAGAGCTGACGCGCTATACTGATGATGGTACAAAGGATATAAAATTCAGTTCAAAGAGCGCGGAACTTTCTTCCTCAAACGGCTGGACTGCTGCATTTACTGGCTTAGAATCAAACTATCAAACCGGAACGGGATTCAGTTCCAAAACACACTATTACACCTATAAGATAAATGAAACCTCTGTTCCTTCCGGCTATACTTCTTCAATCACTTATTCCGGTTCCAACGCTTCGGGAATCAGCGGCAGTTCCGGTTCTGTAACCGTGACCAACAAGCATACACCGGAGACCACCGATGTCACAGTCACCAAGAAATGGGCAGATGATAATAACAAATATAACTGCAGGCCTTCGTCTGTAGTCTTATCGCTGTACTCATATACCGATACGGAAGGCAGCAGCAATGCTGTATTTGTACAGGATGTGACCTTAACAGCAGCAGACACAGCTTTAGGTGCGTCTCACGCATGGGAAAAGGAGATCACCGGTCTTCCCAAGTACAGAAACGGTGAGGAGCTGCATTACTTCGCTGCAGAAAAAGAGGTTCCTTTAGGTTATGAAATTGATAATGCCGACGGAACGACGATCTCGAACGCGCTTGAGACCGTAAATGCTCCTGTTGCCAAACTCTGGAATGACGGCGGCGATCAGGACGGCCTGCGTACCGGCGTTACGTTTGCATTGTACTATTCCACTGCTTCCGACGGATCAAACGCAGCTGCTTTTGAAAGCAAAACGCTCACCCTCACCTCTGCAGATGAAGATGCTTCGGATTCCAATAAATGGACCGGTGAATTTACGGATCTGCCAAAATATATCAACGGGAAACCCGTTATTTATACCGTAAAAGAGACTTCAGTTCCGAGCGGTTACGAAAAGGATGAGGATGGACTTACCGTAACCAATACCCATACTCCTGAGACCACAGAGATCACCGTCTCCAAGGTCTGGGATGATGCTGACGATCAGGACGGTAAGAGACCTGAATACGTTTCCTTCACTCTGATGGAATCTGTTGGCGGCAGCACTCCTGCTGCTGTAAAGGATTCCAGCAATCAGGATGTGACGATCACTCTGTCCGAGAATACAAAGGACGAAAACAATAACCC
>JAZUFC010000002.1:0-11998 GCA_045640465.1 Lachnospiraceae bacterium
CTGTTCCTCAGAGCGGCCGTTCATCGTCAGTCGATGTCTGTCCCGCTTTCATGCAGTAACTGCTTACTACAGTATCATAAAAGCAAGAACGACGGGACGGCAGGATATTGATCCCCGTCCCGGCTGTTCTGCTTTCAGGTATCTTGAGACGATCAGGTGTTTTTACCTGACCGGATCCCGGATTTATCTGTTCTGGATGATCTCCATGATCTTTGCCTTGATATCTGCAGACTTCTCACCCTGCATGATGTTTCTTACCTGAGTTACCAGATAATCACTGCCGATGGAAACAGCTGCCTTGCAGGCTGCAAGCTTTACGTTGACATCTTCTGCATCGAGGCAATGAGTAATTGCATTGACAGCGTCCTCATCCTTGATCTTTGCAAGTGCTTCCAGAGCTGCGGTCTTCAGATCCGCATCAGCCTTTTTGCCGTTTAACAGAGAGATGATCTTGCCTGATTTGCCTTTGCCTACGAACTTTGTGATCTTGTCTAATACCTTCTGATCCATGATACGTTCCTTTCTTTTCATCAAGACTGACCTGCGAAGCCGCCGTTCGGGTAAGGAAAGGAGTCACATTCCGCTCATGAATTCCTTAAGGAGGGGCTACATACGCAAGCCTCTGCACATTGTGCAAACTGCTTGTTTATATATTGATTTGATTTTACCGCGTGAAGTGGTGAAGTTCAAGTCTTTTCACAAAAAATTAACTAAAAAGTCACATCTGTTCCGCCTGACTTCCGAAGTCCCTTCAGTCCGAAGACTGCATAAAGCAGGAATTTCAGGCAATTGACCGCAAGAATACCGTATCCCAGCCCGTATGCGCCGAACCGCCTGATGAGCGGCACCGTGACCAGAAAGAATGCGGCAAAATAGATCGTATTGACGATGACCTGGTTTTTTTCATCCGTAAAACGGAGAACGATCACCATCAGCGTATTGCAGATGAAAAAGATCACCTGACCCGCATTTGCCAGAAGGAACAGAGGCTTTGCCTCCGCATAGACCTCCCGCCGGAAGAGCCATACATAAAGATGGGAGCCCAGAACGGACACGCCCGAAAAGACTGCAAAAAGTCCCAGCATGAACAGAAGGATCTTCAGAAACTGCTTTCTTGAAAGACCGCCCTTTTCCCTTGCGATATAGCCGGACAGCACGCCGTTTAAAGGTGTGGAAAGAAGAGACATCATCTTTCCGACTACGGCAGCATAATAAAAGATCGTGGTCATCCGGTCTCCGTCCGCAAGAAGCAGCGGAAGGAGAAGACGGTCGCAGGAAGCGATCAGTTCTCCGGGAAAATAAGATGCCGAAAGGACCCAGAGCGTTTTCTGATGCTCGCGGTTATATTCCGTCACCGAAAGAGGTCTTCCCTTGAAAATGCTTCCCGTAAACGCCGTATACAGGATACCGGCAGACTCTCCGAGGATAAAGATGAGCGTCCATGAACCGGTCAGCGGAAACAGCAGGAAGCCTGAGAGATATCCCGCCGCGACCAGCGTATAATACAGGCAGAACCGCTTGTAATTCAAAGACAGCCGGTATTCGACATCCGCGTAATAACGGACGGTCGTCAGTACGAATACCAGAAAGATCCCCGCATAGCTGCTTCCCGCAGCATCCTTTTTTATCAGGATCACAAGTCCCGTAAGAACGGCTGTGAGAGCCGTGCACAGAAGCAGAAAACGGTTGTACTCACCGTTCTCCGTCTTCTGTCCGTTTGACAGGATCTTCAGCCTTCCGTAATTTGCCGCGCTTCCGAGCGTTCCGCCCAGCATTGATGCCGCAGAACAGTAGAAAAGAATACTGCCCTGCCGGACTTCGCCGAGCCTGTGTCCGAGTGACGGATGAATGAGAAAGCTTAATACCCCGTTTACAAGGATCAGACCCAGGAAGCTGAAAATATAGTCCGATATGAGTTTTCTGGAAATTTTCAAATTCCGGATCTCCTTATGATTTTTCGATTACAGTCCCAGCACGTCGCGGATATAGATCCGTGAGACCTCTGCCGAATGGAAGTTGCCGACTTCGGGACGGTCCAGCTCTACACAGAGGATGCCGTCATAGCCTTCCTCCTCAAGGGCTGCCTTGACGCCCCTGAAATCCACGGTACCGTGACCGAGCGCACGGAAGGTCGCCATCTTTTCCCTGCCTTCCGCTGTCTTCAGCGCATAGGTATCCACATCCTTCAGATGCATATAGGCGATCCGTTTTCCGACCTTGTGGATCAGGCTGACCGGATCCATGCCGGCGATCGTGGTATGTGCGGTATCAATGCAGAATGATACATTTTCAGGCGTTGTATGCGCCATCAGATAGTCGATATCGCTTTCCGAGAAGACACAGGTTCCGTAATGCGGATGGAAGCAGATCGTCACGCCTTTTTCCTTTGCATACGCACCGACAGTCTCCGCGATCTGTGCCATTTTGTCAAGCATCTCAGGGTTGGTTGGACGTTCTGTGGGGCCTCCGTCACCGAAACCTGCATTCTGGCAGTTGAACCATTTTCCGCCGATCGCCGCCAGAAAATCGATCTGCTTCTCTGCCTTTTCGATCTCCGCATCCACATCGAATGAAAAATGTCCGTACAGATTGCAGAGGTTGATGCCGCACTTCTTTGTCATCTCGACAAGCTCCTGCGGATCCTCGAAATAATCGGCGATGAAAGCGAAATTCTCGATATAATCGTACCCGAGGAATTTACATTCCTTAAAAGAGGTCTCGAGCTGTCTCTTTGCGCCTTCCGGCGTCCTGTCATTGATCCATGTCCATGTTGTATAAGCTGCCTGCATGTTTATATCCTCCTTACAGTCTTCAGTCCAGTACGCCGTGCATGGGGTTGTTCTCCATGGCTGCCGCACGTTCATATCTCGTCTTCATCGGCAGGAACGCGCCCTGTTCGGATGCCTTGGAAAATCCTGTCATGATCTCCAGCACATGATGCTGCTGTTTGTAATTGGCTCTCCACGGCCGGTCCTCTTCGATCGCCTTGCACATATCCGCAAGACCTAAGCCCCGGCTGTTTTCACGGTAGTCGAACATCAGCGGGATCTCTCTGAACTTTGTGTAGGGATCGAATTCGACTTTTCTGAGTGCGGGATCCACGGCAGGACCGAGGACAAAATCCTCAGGGCGGTACAGAAGCACGGGGCCGCCGAAGGTGTTCGGATCCGGAACCGCAAGCGTTCCCTTGCTTCCGTAGATCTCGAAATGAGCCTGCTGCTGATAATATGCGTCAAAGGTCGTGAAGATGGAGCCGATCGCGCCGTTTGAGAACAGGATGTTGCCCATAAGGTAAGTATCCACATCCACATCGATCGTCTCGCCCGCATGCGGGCTGGAAGTGATCAGACGATGCTCGAAGGAGCGCTTCGTCATGCCGGTCACACCCTTGACTTCACCTAAAAGATTGACCAGTGCGGTCACGTAATACGGACCCATGTCCAGCATCGGGCCGCCGCCGCGCTTATAGTAGAACTCCGGATCGGGATGCCAGGTCTCGTGACCTCTGCAGATCATGGAAACGTTCGCTCCGATGACATCTCCGATAAAGCCGTCGTCGATCAGCTTCCGGCAGGTCTGGATGCCGGCGCCCATGAAGGTATCCGGCGCACCGCCGAGATGAAGGCCCTTTTCCTCAGCCAGAGAGACCAGCTCATCGGCTTCTTCCATGGTGACGCCGATGGGCTTTTCCGTATATACATGCTTTCCGTGAAGAAGCGCCTGCTTCTCCACTTCATAATGCTCATAAGGTCTTGTCAGATTCAGGATCACGTCCACGTCAGGATCCTGAAATGCCTCATACATATCCTTATAGATCTTCGGCTGCACCACGGATGCGCCCTTTTCGATCTCACCTTTCACGTAGTCGTAAGCCTTCTGTGCGCGCTCCGGGATCAGGTCGCAGACACCGACAAGACTCACCTCACGGAAGGTATGGGTCAGATTTTTAAGATAGATGCCGGAGATCGCTCCGCATCCGATCATTGCCGTACGAATCATGTTATTTCCTCCTTTATGATCTGACGTTTCAGCAGGACTCAAGGTGCTTAAGCTGCCGGTACTTCTTCCGCTGTTTCGGGAACCGGCTCCGTGATCATGCACCACGATACCGTGACCGTGATCTCGCTCTCACCCTCCGCATATACATTTCCGGCCGCATCTGTGATCCGGACACGTTTTCCCTCCGGATCTGTCAGCACGCCCGCGCACACAAGATTCCGCACCGTACAGCTGTCCGTAACCGTCCAGCCGGAAGCCGCATCGATACTCACATCGATATATCCCGCGCCGGGCACATCGACCGCACTTTCATCCGGAACGAATGTCCCGGTAAAACTGCTGCCTTCTGTGAGATCCACCGAAAGCACGCTGATGCTGTCCGTGATGATATTGCCTGACATGATCTGGTTTTTTGCCGAAAGCGCACAGACCGCACCGTTTGCGCCTGCAGTCCCCCATTCATCCCGGTTTCCGGTCACCTTCAGAAGGTACGGATCTTCCGGACTGTATACAAGCTCCGTGTGTTCGAGCGTGATCGTGCTTTGCGTATTTGTCGTATAGAACATGCCGCCTGCGTTCGCCGCAAGTCTTCCGCCCGTCATGCTGAAGGAGGCTGTGCCGGGCATTTCCTCTGCGGACATGCTCCGGTAAAGAAGCACGTTCCAGCTGCAGCTGTTCTCTTCATCTGACGGCAGAAAGCCGCTCACATCACAGTCCGTCAGTGACAGGGCACCTCCGCCCTCCACGCAGACCGCTTCCGATCCGAATGCCTGCAGGACTGCGTCTGAGGCTTTGATGTCTGCCGTGCAGTACACTGCGGGAGAACCGGGTCCGTAAGTCTGATAAGACCCGCCGAGAACTTCCAGCGTTCCCTTTCCTCTGCCGCTTGAGACTGCTGCCGAAGATTCTCCCTGTGTCACGGCTGTTACATTCTCCGCAGAAAGCGTTCCGCCGCCCGATACACGGACAGCACCGGAGCAGCTGTTCAGCGTCGTGATATTCACATCATTGATCATGGCATAGGCATTTCCGTAAATAAAAACGCCTGCCGCGCCCGCTGCATCCGTTTCGATCTGTGCATGGTCCATGTAGAAAAGGCTGTCGTCCTTTGCAAGAACTGCGGCGCCGAGACCGTAAACGTCCGCTGCGTCTCCTCCTGTCGAAGCTTCATTGTACCTGCCGATCGAAGCGCCGTGAACAGTCACCCAGCTGCTTCCATCTGTGAGCAGTGCATTTTCATCGGCATCCGCTGACTTCAGTACCATATCCTCCGCAGTCAGTGTGTAGCTTACGGGAAGCACTGCCGGATAATACTCCGGTGCCGTGAGAAGGCCGGGCTCCTCTCCGGGCGCTCCTTCCTCCTGTCCGGGCACTTCCTCTCCGGGCGTTCCTTCCTCCTGTCCGGGTGCTTCCTCTCCGGGCACTTCTTCCCCTTCTTTGGCTGTTCCCTCTTCCGGTGACTCAGGGGTTTCTTCCTTCAGTTCTTTTTTCAGGATGATCTGTTCCGGTTTTCCGTTTCTGTCAAGCACCACGGTCAGATACATGTCTCTTTCGATCTCTTCGAAGACTGCCTTTTCTCCCTGATCGTCAAAAAGGATCCCTTCCTCCGGATCGATCGTCAGAACCAGCATCATGAATGACCCTTCTTCAGCCGTTCCTGAAGCTTCTTCAGCCTGCTCCTGCAGAACAGAGAGCGTGACCCGGTGCTTTTCCGGCACGATCTGCTTCACCTGTCCCGTCAGGCGCGTTTTTCCGAGACGGACACTGCTTCCGCTGTCCTTTGCTTCAGCGTTCCCTGCCATGACAAATACCAGGACTGCCATAAGGACGAGCGCTGAGATTCTGCGTAATCTTTTCATTTTCGTACTTCTTTCAGGTAATGATGCCGGGTCAGGTGGGGATATTCCGCCCTCCGGCTCTGATACCGCATTTCTTCCGCAAAAAGCGGTACAAGCCGCGGATCGCTCCGCGGCCTTTGTACTCTTTTTCTGTTTACTGATTAATGAAGATGCCTGCCTGCGCAATGGCAGTCATATAAGGATCTGTCGAGTAAATAAAATCAATGATCTTCTGCGGCACGATTCCGGTATTCGGATCCACGACATAAGTTCCGTAGTAATCCAGAATATTGACATCCAGTCCTGTCGTCAGGCTGATGATCTCCTTCAGATCCGCATCGGAAATGCCTGCACCGCCGGAAAAGAACGACCCGGATGCCAGCATAAAGGTATAACGGTCTGCCCACATACTGATCGACTGCGCAGCATTCAGCGGGATCTGACACAGATTATCGGTTCCGGTAGTGCCGCTCATCATCGATGCATTGTCCTCCACCGCAAAGCTCGCGATCGTATGACCGTGATAGTAGACGTTGATGACGTCATCGTAAACGGATACATCGACCTTTCCGACCCATGCGTCCGGGAGCTTGAAGGAATAGGTTTTTGCCCTGTAGACATTGGACTGCTCCGGTGCGGGAACATATCCGTTCAGCATCGCCTCGTATGCTTCGATCGTCTTCACGTTCTGCTGTTCGATCTCGGAAAGAAGATTGTTGCTGAACGCATCCGGCTCGATCGTGCCCTGATACCAGCTGCAGGAATCGAAATAGGCCTGCAGGGAGGCATCCTTGAATTTTCTTCCATGACGTGCAAAGATCTCGTTTCTCGCGACGCGGGCCATCTGTGCACTGAAGCCTGCCAGATCCAGATTGGTCAGAAGCTTTGTTCCGCTGTCCGGAATGATATAGACATCGACCTTTGTGACAGGCGTTTCGGGTTCGGCTGCGGGAGCTTCGGTCTTTTCCTCCTCCGCCTTGACGGCATCGCGGTAACGGATGGACTTTCCGAAGGGAAGCGCGACCTTTTCCGCATACGCCTTTTTATAGACCTCCAGCATTTCCGTCTCTATGCCGGTGTTCATGTTGTCATACATCTGGGAGAACAGGATCTCCTCATAGTAGATCCGTCCCTTCTTATCCGTTTCCAGACCGCTGAAAGTACAGATGCCGGACACGATATAGATGCCGCTGTCTGTTTCAAGTTCGATATAGAACGGGATCAGAAGCGCTTCATCGCCGGTCTCGCGGTCTTCCGTCAGGAATGCCTCATCGGAGATATTCATGCGGTAGCGGTTGATGTCCGCTGTCCGGATAAAATAATGATTTTCAAGATCCGTTACGTCGATATCGGTCTTGACGAAGTTTTTGATGGCTTTCTTCATAGCCGTTCCGATGTCGGACACTTCCGTTTCCTTCACATCGAGAATATCATAAAGGTCATCGAGCGGCCAGACGTATTTAGCCTTGCTCAGACCTTCGACACGGATAAAGCTTTCCGGATTCCAGGGCTGACTTTCGGAGAACAGTGTGAAATATCCGTTCACGGCCTCTTCCGCATACAGGTTGTACCAGTTTTCCAGATCGATATCGACCTTGCCCTTGTTTAAAGACCACTCGCCGCCGATGCCTTCGACCAGATCTTCGCTCAGGCTCTTCTTCTCGGTATAAAAGACTGTATGGTCCTTATTGAACTGGATCACGGTATCCAGAGTTCCGAACCAGACGCCGATCACGTCCTCATCCGTCACCTCCGTCTTTTCGGAGTCTTCCTTTTCATCGTCCCCGTCGTCGGTAAGATCGATCCAGTCATCGTCTTCATCCGAAAGCACAGGATCTCTGCTTTCCTTCAGGGGCTGTGCGGCCTGTACCTGATATCCGAATGTTCCTGCCGTCAGACAGAAGACCATCAGAAGGCCGAAAAAGCGCATTATGTGTTTTTTCATGATTTCTACCTCCGCTGTTTTCTTTTTCCGGATCATCTCATCTTCTCCGGCATAAGAAGACCGGGAAGATACGTTTCTGCTTTGAGTATAGCGCATCTTCCCGGTTTTGTCATTCATTTTTCAGTGATCCGGCTGAAGCTTTATGCCTCCGTTTCACCGTCCCCCAGTGCATCCTTTACAGCTTCTTTCACTTCCCCGTTCAGTCCGCTGACCTGAATGTTCCGGTTCACCTTTGCGTCATAGGTATTGGCCTTCATGATATCCACGATATCGAGGCCGGTCACTTCCTTCACGCTTTCGATGGTCTTTGCAAGCCCCGTCGGCACATAGCCGCCGACACTTCCCACACCTGTGCCTTCCTGAGAGCCGCCGTCGATGATCGTCACCTTGTCGATGTTTTCGAGAGGCTTTGCAATGGCCGCTGCCATTTCGGGCAGTGCGTTCACGATCATTTCCATCATGGCTGCCTGACCGTACTTCTTCATGGCTTCCGCCTTCTTTTCAAGCGCTTCCGCTTCTGCGATACCCTTTGCTTCAATGGCACGTGCCTCCGCCTCACCGACGGCCCGGATACCTTCCGCTTCCTGCGTCTTTGCGTAAAGTTCGGCCTCCGCCTGGATCTTTCTGGCCTCTGCCGCCTTCTCGCGTTCGAATTTCTCCGCTTCCGCATTTCTCTGACGTTCGTAAAGTTCCGCTTCCGCCTTCTGCTGCCGCGCGAATTTTTCCGCTTCCGCCTTTTTCTTGATCTCAGCCTCCAGCGTCTGCTCGGTGACTTCAACGTCTTTTCTTCTCAGCTCGATCTCACGCTCCTGCTTTGCGATATTCGCATTTGCGGTCGTGATCTCGATCGTTTTTCTCTGTTCCTGCTGCTGGATCTCGTAAGCCGCGTCAGCTGCCGCCTGCTTGATATCCGATTCCTGCTTCAGTTCTGCCTGTTTGATGCGAAGCTCGTTTCTGCGCATCGCGATCTCTGTTTCGGAAGCGACCTGCGCTTCGTTTGCGGCTTTTTTGGCTTCGGCCTCTGCAATCGCCACGTCACGTTCCGCCTGCGCCTTTGCAATGGAAGCATCCTTCTGGATCTGTGACATGTTATCCTGACCTAATGCAACGATCAGGCCCTTTTCATCCTCGATCCTCTGAATGTTGCAGGAGATGATCTCGATACCCAAAGCATTCATGTCGGTCTGTGCTTTGGACTGCACCTCGTCACCGAATTTCTTACGGTCGGTGTTCAGTTCCTTTAGGCGGACCGTACCGATGATCTCACGCATATTACCCTGAAGAGAATCCGTCAAAGCCTCGGAAATGGCCTTTTCATTCATATTCAGGAAGTTTTTCATGGCGATCTTGATGCCTTCGCCGTCCGTCTTTACACGCACCTTGGCGACTGCGTCGATATCCACGCCGATGAAATCCAGTGTCGGTACATAGCCGTTTGTCTTGATATCGATACTGATCTGCTTCAGCATCAGCGTATCCTTTCTTTCGAAGAACGGTAGCTTGATGCCTGCGCGTCCGATCAGGATCTTGGGTTCTCTTCTGCGGCCCGAAATGATGAATGCCTTATCGGGCGGCGCTTTGACGTATCCGCACGCAATGATCGCGAGGATCAGAATGATCACAATGATCGCAACAATGAGAAACTCTTTCATATTGACCTCCCTAAAGAATTTACCCCGGAGCTCTCTGCTCCTTTACATGCTATTCTACAGGAAATTTTCCGGAACTCAACCGTCAAAACAGCAAAATAAATGCTCCTATTTCTGCAGAAAATGCTGAATTCAGGCAGCAGTTAAGAAAATTTCAGAATCTTTTCTTCCCATTCCGCAGTCTTTTATGTTATGATACAAGGGTCAAAAGGTTGGGTGCACGCGGGAGCCTGCTCACGCACGGGCACACAGACCTTACTGACCCTCGGTATCAGAAAAGTGATTCAGGCGACCGCTGCCGGACAGGAGATCTCTAAATGGGAAGAAAATCAACCAAAGACAACAAGAATGTTTACCAGCTCAGCCGCGAGAATGCGGATCTGACCCGTGAGGAAGCCAGCGAGAAAATGGATTTCGTGTCTTCCGACCGCATTGAAAAGATCGAAAGCGGCAGATCGTTCCCGCATCCTGACGAAGTCATCGCCATGGAGACCTGCTACCGCGACGCAGAGCTCTGCAACTACTACTGTACGCATGAATGTCCCATCGGTCAGAAATACATGCCCGAGCTGAAGGTGAAGAATCTTTCCCAGATCACACTGGAAATGCTGAATTCCCTGAATCTTCTGGAAAAGCAGAAGGACCGCCTCATCGAGATCACCGTTGACGGAAAGATCGAAGAGGATGAAAAAGCTGATTTTGCAAAGATCAATTCCGATCTGAACGATATCGCAAATTCAGTCCGTTCACTGCAGATCTGGCTGAATCACGTCCGTCTGAACGGAACGGAAGATTAACTGCTTTTTGAAGAAAAATACATATTTCACGGGGCGTCTTCAAAATGGCGTCCTTTTTCTTATTAATAAATTACATTTTTTAAAGTGTTTCTATTCTTTTCCCGAAAACATTGTGTTATAATGGATAAGTTATTGACAAGAATTAAAGGAGACAGACTAAAATGAGCGAGACTAAAGCAAAGAAAGGAAAGGTAGGCTTAAACCTGACGGAAGGCAACCTTTTCAAAACGCTGATCATCTTTGCGATCCCGATCCTCGGTGCGAACCTGATCCAGCAGCTTTACAACACAGTCGACCTGATCATCATCGGCAAGTACGTCGGTACGACAGGCACTATCGGCGTCAGTACGGGCGGCGATTTCATCAACATGCTGACCATGATCTCCATCGGTTTCTCCGGTGCGGGACAGGTCTATGTATCCCAGCTGGTCGGTGCAAAAGACCACACCAAGACCCGTTACACGATCGGCACTCTGTTCACCATCACCCTGATCAGCAGTATCGCCTTTGCCATCATCGGCATCGCGATCTCCGGCTGGTTCTTAAGGATCATGAACTGCCCCGAGGAAGCGTTCAAGCAGGCACAGGATTATATGATCATCACCTGTATCGGATGCCCCTTCGTTTTCGGCTATAATGCAGTCTGCGGTATCTTAAGAGGCATGGGCGAATCCAAACGCCCCATGGTCTTCGTCACGATCGCGGCTATTTCCAATATCTTCCTGGATCTGTTCTTTGTCGTTATCCTGAAACTGGATGCGGCGGGAACCGCGTGGGCCACCATTCTGGCTCAGCTGGCATCCTTCCTTGCTTCTCTTGTCTTCATGTACAGAAAGCGCGAACAGTTCGATTTTGACTTCTCCTTAAAGAGCTTCGCGGTCCATAAGGAACAGCTGAAGATCCTTCTCCGCCTCGGCATCCCGAAGGCAATACAGGGAAGTCTGATCAATGTATCTCTTCTGTACTGCAGTTCACAGATCAACTCCTTCGGTGCGGTCGCGTCTGCAACGAACGCTGTCGGCAACAAGGTCACCCGTTTTGCAAACATCATCACCCAGTCCATCGATACCGGCGCTTCCGCTATGATCGGACAGTGTCTCGGCGCAAAGATGCAGGACCGTGCAAAGAAGTGCGTACATACCGCTCTTGTGATCGCCATGATCATGGCTGTCGTCAACACAGTTCTGGCACTGGCTGTCCCGAAGCCGATCTTCCGTATCTTTACGGATGATGAGGCCGTTATCGAATACGGTGTGAAGTTCATGGAGATCTCCATCATCACCTTCTTCCTGGCTTCTTTCATGGGCCCCTATCAGGCTATGATCACCGGCTGCGGAAACGCATCCTTAAGCTTCCTGGTCGGCATACTGGACGGCGTTGTCCTCCGTATCGGCATCAGCCTGCTGCTGACAAATGTTTTCCATCTGGGCGTCTGGGGCTACTTCTACGGAAACGCACTGGCACGTCTCGGCCCCTGTGTTATCGGTGCCGTCTACTTCTATTCCGGCGCGTGGGCGCGAAGAAAACTTCTGACGGAAGGATAACAGTATAATCTGAAAGATAAAAACGCAGGAGGGAGGATCTTCACCGGATCCTCCCTCCATTATTCTGTATTCAAGTCGTTCAGCGATTCATTCGTAAGTGTTATTCAGCGATCCACTCGTAGTGTTATTCAGCGATCCACTCGTAGTGTTATTCAGCGATCCACTCGTAAGCCAGCCGTGGGTCTCCGTTCTCCAGATATATGATCCCGCAATAGGAAAACCCCTC
>JAZUFC010000003.1:0-2918 GCA_045640465.1 Lachnospiraceae bacterium
GAATAGTATCACAGATTTGCTTGATTTAGAAGATAATGACATCATTATCTCAGACACATGTATTGAAGGGCAGTGTAAAACTGTCACGTTGGAAACGGCTCCATCCCACCACTTTTGTCCGGAATGCGGATACCGTATGCATTCCAAAGGAATCAAACAGCGCCGCGTTTCCCATCCTATTCTGCAGGACGGATATGCGCTGACCTTGATTCTAAAGCAGCGCCGGTGGCGCTGCACGAACACGGATTGCGGTTATGAGAGCAATGAGAAGTTTCGTTTCGTTGATCCCAACCGCCGAACCACCAACGCCAGTGATCTGCTGATCGTGCAGGCATTCAGAGATCTTTCGCAGTCCTCTGCCGAGATTGCCCGGCGTTTCAACACATCTGACACACATGTGTTGGACGTGTTTGACAGGTATGTCCGTCTGGACCGACTGCCGCTTTCAGACATCATCTCCGTGGACGAGGTGTTTCTCGACATGGATTCCCGGTCAAAGTATGCGCTCGTCATCCAGGATTTCTATACGGGAGATCCCATCGACGTGCTTCGCAGCCGTCGTGCAGAAATCACCGAGCCTTATTTCACAGCCATTCCGCCTGCAGAGCGAAATGCAGTTAAATATCTTCTATCGGACATGTACAATCCTTACATCCGATATGTAGATAAATACTTCCCCAATGCGGTCGCCGTGGTTGATTCATTTCACGTGATCCAGTGGGCAATACATAACATCGACCTTTATATACGCGGACTTCTGAAAAAATACCGCCAAAGAGACCGCGAAAAAGAGGAGCAGAAGTCCCTTGAACTGGGATATCCGGTAACGCTGCCGTCGTCTGACGAGGTCTATCTTCTCACGCGATACCGCTGGCTGATACTGTCCAATCAAGAGGGTATCAAGTATCATTCAGATCCCCGCATGGACCAGCACTTTCACCGCCAGATGAACACTTACGATTATGATGATTATTCCGGGGCGGCGGAGCCGCCAGTCCGGTGTGGCGTGAGCCACCAGTCCGGACTTTCGGAGCCACCCCGGATAATAGCTTAAAAGTTACTTCGCCTTCTTCGGATCCAGACCGTAGACCTCTCTCATGGAGATGTCTTTAGACGGGTCGGCGCTCTCGATATCGATCTTGTAGGAATCGTAAGCTATACGGTCCATGATCGCATCGGCAAGTGTGCTTTCTCCGCCGCAGATCTGCTGGTACCATTCGTTCTCTCGAAATTGAGAGCAGAAGATCGTGGAAGACCGTTTGCGGCGTTTATGGATCAGTTCAAAAAGGTTTCTGGCCTCATCTTCTGTCAATCGAAGAAGCAGCCATTCATCAAGGATCAGGAGCAGCGGATTTGTGTACTTCTTCAATACTGTCTGAAAAGTACCGTCATCTCGTGCCGCTTGCAGATCAAGGAGGAGATCCGGGAGGCGGACATATTTCACAGTATAATACCGTTTACAGGCCTCCATGCCGAAAGCACAGGCCATGTATGTTTTGCCGCTTCCAGTGGCCCCGGTAATAAAAATGTTCCTGTATTCCGTGATGTATTCACAGGATGCAAGCCGTTCGATCAGTTCTTTGTTGAGCTTTCGACCGGAATGGTAATCAATGGCTGCGATACTGGCATCCGGCTGTTCAAAATCCGCTTTACGGATCAGCCGTTTCAACCGGTTGTTTTTCCGGCTTTGGAATTCAGCATCAACCAGCATACCAAAACGGTCCTCGAACGGCACCTCTTTCATCGATGCATCATCTTTCTGGATGCGGAACATATCGGCCATCGTAGTAAGGCGCATTTCGATGAGTTTGTTTATCGTACTTTCATTCGTCATGATCATTTACCTCCATAGTACCGGGCACCTCTGGTGATGCCGTGCGGTCTTTCGTCTTCTCCGGAATCCTGAAAAGCACCCGCATCGGGATCAGATTTCATGGTAATGAGAAGATTTTTGATACTTTTGTAGCTCGGTCGGGAACTGTAGGAAAGAGCACGTTCACAGGCTATTTCAAGGCGCTGTGAGGAATGCTTTTCCGCGAGCCGCAGCAGTCCCATACAGCTTCTGTAGGATTGCTGCTCGACCTTACCGGAGGTAAGGATAGCGTCTACGACTTTTCGAGTATTACTCCCGATCTGGTCTGCCCATCTGCGGAAACGGTCTCCGTTCCATTCCAGATATTTCTGATGGTCTTCCGGCATGTGTTCCGTGATGGTAGAATACTGACCTGCCCTGCCGGAAAGCCGACAGTGGGAAGCAATACGTTCATGATGATGAAAAATTTCAATGGTGCTGTCTGTTGCTCGCACATCGACCTTATCTTTGATATACTGATAAGGCACTGAGTAGTACATACCGTCTACTACGATGTGGTAATTGAACTGAACGGTGGCTTGTTTCCACTCGGAAAGTTCGAAGGATGTAGCAGGCAAAGGTGCCAGTAACGGCTGTTCTTCCCCAAGATACAAACTGAGCCTGCTGCATTCCTTTTTCTGGAACTGTCTGGCGTTATAGAGCTGCAGCTTTTTCCTGATGGCTTCATTCAGTTCTGCCAACGAGAAAAACTGCTCGTTCCGCAAGGCGGCTGTGATCCATGTGGAGATCTTACCGACGGAACCTTCTACAGTAGGTTTGTCCTTGGGTTTTCGTACACGGGCGGGCAGGATCGCGACATTATAATGCTCCGCCAGCTCGTGATAAGTTGTATTCAGAACCGGTGTATACCAGTCACTTTTCTGATGATCCACCGCCGTGGTGCAATTGTCTGCGACCAGTACGGGGGTTACGCCGCCGAAGAATTCGAACATCCGGATATGGGCTTTGATCCAGTTCCCGGTCCGTTCGTTCATGAACGCTTCGACAAATGTATACTGACTATAACTCAAAACGCCAACAAACAGCCAGCAGTCAGTGATTTCAC
>JAZUFC010000004.1:0-2062 GCA_045640465.1 Lachnospiraceae bacterium
GTCAGAACCTCGCCGTAGACGGCGGACGGACCCTCAGCCTGAAGTGCTGATATATCCGGCATAAAAAAGAAGCGGCATTCAGCCAATGTCATTAAGTTAAGATGACGATTCAAGATCTCAGCATGAGAAATCATGTTGGGGTCTTTTTTTACGAAAAGGGTTGACATGGATGAAAAAATGTGCGGGCGGTTTCGCTACTGAATGATAATGAGGTAGCGAAAGCGGCCCTTGTAATTAAGAAAATCTTGATTGCAAGGAGGACAGCACATGAAAATCAATCGCATCAAACATCTTCTCAAGTCCAAGATTAGAGAGGTGGCTTCTCAACCTGACAAATACAGCATTCATGAGGGAATAGACTTTACACGCAACAGAAAACTGCCGATGGAAAAACTTATATCTATGTTAATCGGCATGAATGGGGGAAGTCTTACGAATGAATTGCTGGATATGTTTCACAATTCACCAAATACAGTAACTTCATCAGCATTCGTCCAGCAGAGATGCAAACTGAAGCCTGATGCACTGGAGGATCTCTTCCATTTATTCTCTCTTGAAGCAACATCGGATCATAAAAACGAGTTGCGCATACTGGCAGTCGATGGCTCGGATCTTCAGATTTATGCAGATCCCAATGAACCGAGTACGTACTATCCGGGAGCAAACGGACAGAAGCCTTACAGTCTTTTGCATCTCAACGCACTTTATGATCTTCCCCATCAGGTCTTTCTGGATGCATATGTGCAAAAAGGAAAAGAGGTTAATGAACCCAAGGCACTTTGCCTGATGGTCGATCGTTCGCCATTAAAGAAAGCTTTGGTTATTGCTGACAGAGGATATGAATCTTATAACGTTATGGCGCATATACAGGAAAAAGGATGGTCCTTTCTGATACGTATCAAAGACGGAAGTTCCAGTATCAAAGGAAAACTGGATCTGCCTGACAGCAATGAATTTGATATGGATATACGGCTCAACCTCACAAGAAAGCAGTCCAATGAAACGAAGCTTCTTTTCAAAGACAGAAATCATTACAGATTTTTGCCGACAAATGTCGTGTTTGATTATCTTCCCAGCAAATCCGGTTACAAAGATCCAGCGTCGTTTTATGAGCTCCGATTCAGGATTGTGCGTTTTCATCTGTCTGATGATACGTTTGAAACAGTTTTGACGAACCTTGATCGTGACACATATAGCCTTGATGCATTGAAGAAACTGTACGCCTGCCGCTGGGGAATCGAATCTTCCTTCCGGGGACTCAAATATACCGTCGGAATGATACATTTTCATTCAAAAAAAGTGATGTGTATCATCCAGGAAATCTTTGCCAGCTTGATTATGTACAATTTCACACAGCTGATCAGCGCCAAGGTGGTCATTGAAAACACTCGAAAACATGATGTCAAAATCAATTTCTCTGTGGCTGTACATATATGCAGAGATTTTTTCCTGGGTGATACATCACCACCTGAAATTAAAGCCGTGCTTTTGAAAAATTTGATTCCGATCCGTCCCGCCAGACACTATGATCGGAGACTATCTGTAAAGCACTATTCCGGCTTCCTTTATAGATTAGCATAATTTTCTGAAAAGTAAATAAGTTGATGGCAGATCGGCATATCTGCCTTTTTGTCATGCTATAACAACTGAAAAAGAGACGGGAGGGTTTAACTCTCGTCTCTTCTGAAATTGGATGCGCTTATTTACAATGACTAACTTAATGACATTGGCTGAAAGCCGCTTCTTTTTTATGCCGGATAAATCAGCACTTCAGGCTGAGGGTACGTCCGCCGTCTACGGCGAGGTTCTGACCGATCACGAAGTTCGATTCGTCGGATGCGAGATATAGAGCCGCGTTCGCGATGTCCTCGGGATAGCCCGGGCGGTCGAGGAAGGTCTTCGGTGAAGTACGGCCTACAACCAGAATCGATCCCGGAGAGATACAGTTGACGTAGATATGGTTCGCTGCGAGTTCTTTCGAAAGCGCGTAGGTAAGCGCGATGATTGCACCTTTCGTGGCACTGTATTCGGCCATGTTTGCTTTTCCGACCATACCGGTCAC
>JAZUFC010000005.1:0-7018 GCA_045640465.1 Lachnospiraceae bacterium
AAGCACTATAGTAAGATAACACGCCCGGAAGCGTTTGTCAAGCGGTTTTACGCTTTTCTTCAGAAGAAAAATCCGGTCAGAAAAACGACCGCACAGCATGCCACCGCGACCGGAAACAGGCCGAGGCCGCACCAGGCGAGAACGACTCCCGCCGCCATCGCAAGAAGTCCCGCAAGAAAACTCTCTGTCGCCTCCGTAATAGCCGGAAAAGTCATCACGGCCAGTGTGACATACGGTACATAATATAGGAAAGAACGGATAAAGCGGCTTTTGATCGGCCTGCGGATCAAAGTCAGCGGAAGCACACGGATCAGATAGGTCGTAAGAGCCATGACCAGTATATATATGTAAGTGTTATGCATGCTCTTCCTCCTTTACCGGAAACAGGACCGCGGCAAGAGATGCGATCACGACGGTCAGAATGATCGTCCGGTTGCCGGAGCTGATTTCTTTCAGTACGGGAAGCACGGAAAACAGCCAGCTCGATAAAAAGGAAAGCAGCACGCATCCGAGGATCACGCGGTCCTTTTTTGCGGGCGGCACGATGATCGCGATAAACATTCCGTAAAGCGCCACGGAAAGCGCGTTCACGACCGATGCCGGCAGGATGTTTCCCATCAGGATCCCCAGACAGGTTCCCACGGACCAGCCGGCAAGCGGCAGGATGAAAACGCCGTAGGTGTAAACAGGATCCACATATCCCGGCCGTGCGATATTCACACCGAAGATCTCGTCCGTGAGATCAAAGCCGATCAGAAAGCGGTGATAAAGGGGCATATCCGGAGAAAACCGCTGCGAAAGCGCGCAGGCCATCAGAAAATATCTCGCGGACGCCACGACCGTCATCAGCACCATCGTGAGATATCCGCTTTTTTCGAGGATCACCACAAAGCCAGCATACTCTCCCGCCGATGCATTCGTCAGAATCGATGCGAGAAACCCCTGAAACGGGGTCAGTCCGGAAAGCTTCGCCATGATGCCGAGCGAAAAGGATACGGCAAAATAACCGAGGCCGATGGGAAGTCCGTCCCGAATTCCCTGAAGAAATGCTTTTCTTTTTTCTTTAGTCGTCCGTGAAGTCATGTGCAAGCGATCCCTTCCGGTCCTCCGCTTCCAGAAAACGCCCGCGTACCACGGCTTCTTTCCCGTGGCGCCGGCGGATCTCATCGAGCATCCGGTCCAGTTTTTCCTGTCTGCTTCTCTCCTCCTCCCCGAAAAGGTTCATCTGCTCGTTCTTTCCGTCGGAAAGTCCTCCGCAGGAAACGCCGAGAAGCCGAAGAGGCGTTTTTTTGTCCCAGAGGCTGTCAAAAAGACTTCTTGCCCCCCGGTAGATCAGTTCGCCGGAAGAAATATGGAGATCCAGCTTTTTCTGCCGCGAACGGTTGTTAAAATCATTGCTTCTGATATGAACGGTCACGACGGATGCCTTGACGGAGTCTTTCCGCATGCGCTCCGCGACCGATTCGGAAAGCTTCAGAAGCACCGGATAAGCTTCCTCCGGAGCGGTGATATCGAAAGGCAGCGTCGTGGAATTTCCGTACCCCTTTGCCTCCGCCTGCACATCGGTCACAGTCTTTGATCCGATGCCGTTTGCGCTTCGTTTCATGGAGGCCGCGGCTTTTTCCCCGAGATGTGCCTTCAGGACCGAATCGGGCGTCTTCGCAAGTTCTCCGATCGTACGGATCCCGAGTTTTTTCAGGACTTCCGCGGAGGACTTTCCCACAAAAAGCAGGTCTCCCACCGGAAGCGGCCACATTTTTTCGGGCACCTCGTCCGTCCACAGCGTATGCACTCTGTCCGGCTTCGTGAAATCGGAAGCCATCTTGGCAAGCAGCTTGTTTTCCGAAATGCCGATGTTCACGGTAAAGGAAAGCTCGTTTCTGATCCGTTCCTTAAGACGTTCCGCAGTCTCCACCGCTTTTTTTCCGTCTCTTTCCGGGATCGCATGCGTCATATCCATAAAACACTCGTCAATGGAAAAGGGTTCGATCACCGGTGAAAACTCCCGGCAGATATCCATGAACGCGCGGCTCATTTTCCGGTAAAGTCTGAAATCCCCCTGAACGAGCACAAGATCCGGGCATTTCTTCAAAGCCGTCACCACGGGTTCTCCCGTTGTGACGCCGTATGCCTTGGCAGGGATCGACTTTGCGGTGATGATGCCGTGCCGCTTCATAACGTCACCGCCGACTGCGGAAGGGATCGTTCTGAGATCCACGGTCTCTCCGTCCTGAAGCCGTTTTACCGCCACCCAGCTTAAAAAAGCGGAATTGACATCCACATGGAAAATGATCGAATCTTTCATGACTGTTCCCTGTGTTTCTTTCTGTACGGAGCAATTTCCAGAAACAGTACCAGCGCACAGACCGCGGCAGCCGAAAGCGCCCCTGCGGGGCTCTTCATGAAGCTGACCGCATATCCCATATACGGGATCTTAAACAGGACTTTCCCGACGATCCTTTCATACGGAACGGGCGTGTCCTCCCTGCGGTTCGCGTCTCCCTTTGTCGTGACCGTACCGTCATCCATGGAAACGATCCTGTGCGTGATGAGAACGGTGCTTCCGTCCGGTTCCGCCCTTTTGTAGACGATCACATCGTGCAGGTTCAGCTTTCCGGGGTCTTTTTCCTGATAAACGATCATATCATTTATGTGGATCTGCGGCTCCATGGAGCCGGAGACCACCACGGCATAGCCGATCCCTAAAAAACCGGTGTAGCCGTTCTTCTGAAGGACCCGCTGATAGATGCCGCTCAGGACAAGGAACAGAAGGGCCAGCATCAGGATCCATAAAAGAACATCGAAAACGATGCCCGCGATCTTCTTCACTGTATCTCCTTCATGATCCGGTCAGCGATATCCAGTGCTACCGAAGCGGAAGATATCACGCTTCTTTCAAACTCGCCCGCACCGCCGCCGATACTGTCGCTCACGGTCTTGACCATCAGACAGGGGATCTGATTCCGCAGGCATGTCAGCGCGATGCCTGCGGATTCCATGTCGCAGATCTTCGCGCCGAAACGTTCGTGAAGCTCTTTCTTTCTGTCCGGATCCGCCACGAATTTGTCAGCCGATGCGCAGACGACCGCACTCAGCTCCGGATGCTGTGAGAGTGCCCGGTCGAGAAGTCTCTGATCCGCAGGAATAAAAATATCCGGCAGTTCCAGATAACGCGCGGGCTCACAGTCATCGCATGCAGAGGTATCCATATCGTAATGCACCACACTGTGCACGAGTACTGTGTTTGAAAGCGCCATTTCGGGCGTCAGACCGCCCACAACGCCGTAGTTTAAGATCATGTCCACATGATGTGCGGAGATCAGATGCTGCACAGCCGAAGCCGCTCCGATCTCTCCCGCGCCGGATCCCATGACGATCAGTTCATAGTCTTCATTCTGATAATACCAGAGGCTGAAGCTTCCGAAGGTCTCCGTCTTTTCCGGCGTTCCGTATTTTTCAAACACCGCCCGGATCTCCCGTGCGATGGCAACTACCATTCCGATCTTTTTCATTTTAATATCCCTGTCTGTTTTTTCAGTCTGTGATCTGACTCATGACATATTCATACATCCGTTCCTTATCGATCACATCGGTAAAGCGGACCGGCTTTTTCTGAAGCGTGGCAAGCTGGACGGGCGCATTTGTGCCTGTGCTCTGACTCAGCTTCTCCATCAGCCGGAACTCATCCGCTTCCGCCGGAAGACCGATGGCTTCCGAAACGGCCTGCGGGAATTTGTACGGAGACGCGGTCGAAAGAACGATCATTTTTGCCTGATCCTCGGGATGTGCCTTCCGGTAGGCTTCCGCGACCGCCCAGCCGACAGCCGTATGCGTATCCATCAGATACCCGTTATCCTTCCACACGCCGGCGATCGTCCTCTTCGTCTCTTCATCGTCCGCAAAGCCGCAGGAGAATTCGCTCTTCAGCACAGAAAGAATCTCCGGCTTTACGGTATAGACGCCGGTTTCCGAAAGCTTTTTCATCAGCTCCGCCACATAGGAACTGTCTTCTCCGGACAGGACATAAAGAAGTCTTTCCAGATTGGACGAGACCAGAATGTCCATGGACGGGGAGACCGTCTTGTAGAATTCACGGTTCTTATCGTAAACACCGGTCTCGATGAAATCGGTGAGGACGTTGTTCTCATTGGAGGCACAGATCAGTCTGTTCACCGGCAGATTCATGCGCTTTGCGAAATAACCCGCCAGAATATCGCCGAAATTGCCCGTCGGGACCGTGAAATCGACCGGTTCGCCGAATGAGATCTCACCTGCGTCGACAAGATCCTTGTAGGCTTTGAAATAGTACATGATCTGCGGCACGAGACGACCGATGTTGATGGAATTTGCGGATGACAGGACCGCATGCTTTCCTTCGGGCATTCCTTCCGCGGACACGCGGCTGAAGATCTGCTTCACACCGGTCTGCGCATCGTCAAAATTGCCGCGGACAGCCGTCGAACAGACATTGTTTCCCTCCTGAGTCACCATCTGCAGCTTCTGGACGGGAGATACGCCGCCGTCCGGGAAAAAGACGATGATCTGAATGCCGGGAACATCGTGGAAGCCTTCGAGCGCAGCCTTTCCGGTATCGCCGGAGGTCGCGGTCAGGATGACGATCTTTTCTTTGAGTCCTTCCTGCTTTTTTGCCTGTACGGTCAGATACGGCAGAACGGAAAGCGCCACATCCTTGAATGCGGAGGTCGGGCCGTGAAACAGCTCCAGGACGAAACGGTCACCCACTTTTTTCACGGGCACAAGCTCCGGATCCGCAAACTTGTTCCGGTATGCGTTTTCAACGAGCTCCTTCATGTTTTCGAAATCATCCAGGAAGAAGGAAAGGATCTTTTCAGACATTTCCCTTGCGGAAAGCTTCATCAGAGACGAAGCGTCAAACGCAGAAAAGTCAAGGCCTGCAGGCATATATAAACCGCCGTCCGGAGCCAGTCCCTCCAGTACGGCGTGCGTGGATTTTACAAAATTACCATCACTTCTGGTGCTTTTATAGTTCATTTTCGGCTCCTTTCACCATTGAAAACGAGATATAGATATGATAAACTTTTTTCTATTATATTTCAATACGGTTTTTCCCACAAGAAATGCGGGAATATCGGGGGTTCTGCTATGCATTTTCCCCCGCATCGGATAAGTATGAGGTAGCTATGAAGATCGGACTTCTGGGACACGGAACAATCGGACTCGGTGTGGATCACATCTGCAGAGCGCAGAAGGATCTCACGGTCAAAAGCATCTTATCTCTCGTCGTCGATGAGGAAATGGCCGGACGCACGGCAGCCTCGATCGATGAAATCGTGTCGGATCCGGAGATCGATACTGTCGTGGAAGTCATGGGCGGCGTGCATCCGGCATTCGAGTTCATCGAAAAAGCGATGAAGGCCGGAAAGAACGTGGTCACCGCCAACAAAGCGGTCGTCGCGGCCTGCTATCCGGAGCTTCTGTCGCTTGCGAAGGAAAACAGAGTCTCCTTCCGCTGCACCGCAGCGGTCGGCGGCGGCATTCCGTGGCTCGTCTCTCTGGAGCGTGCAAAACGCACGGGGCAGATCAATGAAGTCTCCGGCATCATGAACGGCACCACGAACTACATTCTGAACCGTATGACCTCCGATGAAAACACGGATTTTTCGGATGCGCTTTCCGACGCGCAGGCGCTCGGCTACGCGGAGAAGGATCCTTCCGCCGATATTGACGGTCTCGATATCCGCAGGAAGCTGAATATCTCCTGCAATATCGCATTTGACGTATACCTTTCCGAAGAGACCATTCCGGCATTCGGCATCCGCTCGATCACAAAAGAAGATATTCTGCATGCAAAGGAACGGGGCTGCACGGTGAAGCTCATGGCATTCGGAAAAAGAGCCTCTTCCTCTCCCGACGAAGACCTTCTTTATAAAGAAGAATGTCCCGCAAAGGGCATCATTGCCTATGTGGAGCCTGTTTTTCTTCCGGCGGACGCTCTTGAGGCACACATTCCCGAAAACTACAATCTGATCACGCTTTGTGCAAAGAACACGGGCAGACAGTCCTTCTTCGGAGAAGGCGCAGGCCGCTATCCGACCGCTGCAAACGTCGTGCAGGACCTCCTGGACATTCAGGCCGGAAAGCCGGGCTTCTACACGGAGGATTCTTATCTGTCCTTTGTGGACAATTCCTCCGAGATGCACTCCTACTATCTGCGCACATCCGTGAAAAACGATTTCATTACCTATATCACGGCCGAACAGCATGACGGCTATCTGATCACAAAACCCGTTTCCACAGCCGTGGCGCTCGCATTCGCCGAAAAATTCCGCGCACAGGATCCCGGTCTTTTCATTGCCGGGCTCATGGAATAAACTTTACACCAAGGAGGAGACAACACTATGCTGAAGGTGACCAAATTCGGCGGTTCTTCCACCGCAGATGCAAAACAGTACGAAAAGATCCGCAAGATCATCACTGCGGACCCGGCGCGCCGGGTCGTTGTGGTTTCCGCGCCGGGAAAACGTTTCTCCGAAGACCACAAGGTCACAGATCTTCTGTATCTGTGTCATGCACATATCACCTACGGCGTCTCCTGCGATACGGTCTATGACCTGATCTGCGACCGCTTCCTTTCCATTCGGAACGATCTGCATCTGGATCTCGATCTCGAATCCGAGTTTGCGGCTTTAAAAGCCCGTATGGACAAAAAGGAAGTCTCTCAGGACGAGCTTGTCAGCCGCGGCGAATATTTCAGCGCCAGACTGATGGCTGCCTATCTGGGCTTTGAGTTCGTGGACTCCGCCATGTGGCTGAAATTCAATTTTGACGGAAGCGTCAATGAGGAGACCTCCTATGAAACGCTTCAGAAGCTCGCCGAAAACAGATCGGTCGTCATTCCCGGCTTCTACGGCGTCATGCCGGACGGTCATATCAAGCCCATGAGTCGCGGCGGTTCCGACGTGACCGGCGCTTTCGCGGCTGCCGCTCTGGACGCTGATGTGTACGAAAACTGGACCGATGTTTCCGGCATTCTGAT
>JAZUFC010000006.1:0-10989 GCA_045640465.1 Lachnospiraceae bacterium
CCTGCGTTCCGCCCTGTCCGTAGTAGGCATTTGCGCCGTGTTTGCGGAAATAGTGCTTGTCGAGGATGTACTGGGGTGCACGCTCGACTCTCGGATTGAGGGTCATGGTCTTGTAAGCCATCTCGGCGACCTTGTCCAGTACGACTGCATTGTAGACAGCGCCCTTGGCGGTCTTTCCCCAGGCGAACGGACCGTGATTCCGTACAACGATGCCGGGAACCTCCATCGGATCCTTTTCGCCGATCGTTTCAACGATCACGTTTCCGGTGTTCAGCTCATACGCTTCCTCGATCTCCGCTTCCGTCAGGGAACGGGTGCAGGGGATGTCTCCGTAGAAATAATCCGCGTGCGTGGTTCCGAGTGCCGGGATCGGAAGGCCGGCCTGTGCAAAAGTGACTGCCCATGTGGAATGGGTATGCACCACGCCGCCGATCTCCGGATAAGTCTTATACATCACAAGGTGCGTTGCGGTATCGGATGAGGGTTTGTATCTGCCCTCTATGATGTTTCCGTCAAGATCCACGACCGTCATGTCTTCCGGTGTCAGTGTGTCATAATCCACGCCGCTCGGTTTGATGACTACGAGTCCTGTTTCTCTGTCGATCCCCGAAACATTGCCCCAGGTATAGATGACAAGACCCTTTTCCACAAGCTCCATATTGGCTTCATATACGTCTTTTTTCAACTGTTCCAGCATGATGTTCTCCTTACAGGCTTGCAACTGCGGCTTCTTCAGCCTTTAAGCCTGACTTGTATTTTTCGATAAACGCATCAAATCCCTTAACGCCCTCTTCGGACGGATTCAGCTTCTCACCCTTTTCGCCGTGGAACACTTTCTCCTGCAGGAATTCGGGCAGTGTTTCGCCTTCCTCCTTATTGACCATGAAGGATGCCAGAAGTGCCATGCCCCATGGGCCGCCCTCTCCTGCCGTCTTCATGACGGATACCGGTGCATTCAGAGCATCTGCCAGGAACTGCTGTCCGACGCCCTTGGTCTTGAAGAGACCGCCGTGACCGTAGATCGTATCAACGGTGACATGCTCTTCCTTCATCAGGATATCGTTGCCGACTTTTAATGTGGCCAGTGCGCTGTACAGATGCGCACGCATGAAGTTCGCGAGCGTAAAGTCCGCATCGGGTGTTCTGACGACCATCGGACGGCCTTCCGTGAAATGAGTGATTGCTTCGCCGGATACATAGTTGTATGCCATGACACCGCCGCAGTCAGGTGCGCCGTTTAATGCATTCCGGTACAGATTTCCGTAAAGCTCGTTCATGTCGACCTTTACGCCCATGAGTTCCAGATTCTCCTTGAAGAGATTCACATACGCATTCAGATCGGAGGTGCAGTTGTTGCAGTGTACCATAGCGACCGCAGAACCGTCCGGCGTGGTGACCATATCAATGGCTTCATAGTAGGTGGAAAGAGGCTTTTCCAGTACGATCATGGAGAAGATGGAAGTTCCTGCGGAAACATTGGCGGTCTTCTTCAGTACGGAATTTGTAGCTGCCATGCCGGTTCCCGCATCGCCTTCGGGCGGAGCCACCGGGCAGCCGGGCTTCAATGTGCCGGAAATATCCAGAAGCGCTGCACCCTTTTCGGTCAGATAACCAGCGTTCTCACCTGCTGAAAGTACTGCCGGGAACAGGTCACGTACCTTGAAGGAATAACCGTCCTTTTCCGAAAGCGCATCAAAAAGCCGCACCATTCTTTCATCATAATCGCAGGTATCGGAATCCACCGGCATGATACCGGAAGCTTCGCCGACACCGACGACCTTCTTTCCGGTCATCAGATAATGGATATAGCCTGCCAGCGTTGTGACCATCTTCACCTTTTCAAGATGCGGTTCCCTGTTCAACATGGTCTGTCTCAGGTGTGCGATCGTCCAGCGCTGCGGAATATTGAAAGAGAACAGTCCGGAAAGCTCTGCCGCCGCTTCGCCCGTGATGGTATTTCTCCATGTGCGGAAAGGAGCCAGCAGATTCATATCCTCATCAAAGGCAAGATAACCGTGCATCATGGCAGAGAAGCCGATCGCTTTCAGTTCTGTGATCTCGGCATCATACTTTTCCTTTACGTCTTTTCTCAGATTCTGATAGCAGTCCTGAAGACCGGTGAAAATATCCTCCTGCGTGTAAGTCCAGATCCCGTTCTCCAGGCGGTTCTCCCACTCGTGATCGCCGGATGCGATGGGGTTGTGCTGATCATCGATCAGAACAGCCTTGATTCTGGTGGAACCGAATTCCAGGCCCATGACTGCCTGTCCGTTTTCAATAAACTCTTTTAAGCTCATGATACGTTCTCCTTCACTTTATGATGCCGGCGCTTATCCGGCCTGCGATCCGCAAACGTTTGCGGTACCATTACTGATTCTCGATCGGTCTTTCATAGAACTCCGTGATCTCTTCATAGCCGTCCGCCGCAAGCTGTTCCTTCTGGAATTTCTTGTTCTTCTGCATGGCGGAGACAAGAACCACATAGCCCTCTTTTCTCTTTTCGGCTGCCTTCTTCAGCACTTCTGCCGTCTTTCCCGAAGAAAGTCCCTTTTCCATCAGAAAAGCTGCCTTTTTCTTGCTTCCGGGGATCTCAAAATTCTCGTCCGTGAGAATGCTGATGATCCGTTCAAAGCCGATGGAGAAACCGCAGGCAGGTGTGGCCTGGCCTGCAAACTTGCCGATCATTTCATCATATCTTCCGCCGCCGCCGACAGAGGAACCGAACTGCGGAACCGCGATCTCGAAGATGGGGCCGGTATAATAACCCATGCCGCGCACCAGTGTGGGATCAAACAGGAGCTCGAAATCCACATCGGAAGCAGCGGTGACCTTTTCAAAGATCTCGCGCATGTTATCTGCAACGGATACATCCAGCGTATCCTGAAGAACTGACGCGATCGCATCCACCGCATCGATGCCCTTCTTTTCGCCGACAGCATTGAACAGGCCGAGATACTTCTCGATCGCCTCATCGGAAAGACCGAGCGTACGAAGCTCCTCTGCCACACCGTCAAGACCGATCTTGTCCATCTTGTCCAGAATGATGAACATCTCATCGTACTGATCCTCCGGAAGTCCGGAGAATGCTGCCATGGCCTTCAGGATGCGGCGGTCATTGATACGGATCTGGAAGCCGGAGAAGCCGATCTTTGAAAGAAGCGTCGTCGTTGCCAGAATAAGCTCTGTTTCAGCGAGGTTTGAACCGTCACCGAGAATATCAATGTCACACTGATAGAACTGGCGGAAACGGCCCTTCTGCGGCCTTTCAGCGCGCCAGACCGGTCCGATCTGCAGCGCCTTGAACGGCTTTGAAAGCTCTGCCTGATGATTCGCATAATATCTGGAAAGAGGCATGGTCAGATCGTAGCGAAGGCCCGAGTCGGCCAGATCGTTTTCATCCTTCGCGGAAGCAATATCCAGCTTCTCGCCTCTCTTCATGATCTTGAATGTCAGCTTTTCGTTCTCACCGCCCTGCTTGCCGGTGAGGTTTTCGATGGATTCCACGCAGGGCGTCTCCATCGGCGTAAAGCCGAAGTCCTTGTAGGTCTCCTTGATGAGGCCGATGACATAGTCACGGATTTCCATTTCACGGGGCATAATATCTCTCATGCCGGTTACGGGTTTCTTGTTCATAGTCGTTCTCTCCTTCAGTCGGATTCTTTTCCGTAATCATGCTGTTCTCCATATCAGATACCGCTCCGCTTTGTGCAGCGCACTTTCGCACTTTCAGGTACTCGACCCTTTGATCCCGGTATCATATTATAATCGCAGCATTATTTATTTTCTGTCTGTTTCTGATCTTTTTCTGTTATAAAATCTGCTTTTTTACATTCTGTGTTACAGTCCCAGCTCACTGATGACCTGCAGCACGAACTCCGTATCGGAATGATAACGCTTTACGCCCATCTCCTCCTGCCAGGTCTCGTGGCCGAGTCCGATGATCGTGATGAGGTCGCCTTCCTGTGCATTTTCAATCGCATAGCGGATCGCTTCCTTCCGGTCTTTGATCGCAATGTAGTTCGGATGAGGCGCTTTGTGAAGTCCGACCTCGGTATCGGACAGGATCTGTTCAAAAGTCTCAAAACGGTTGTGTCCGGATGTCACAATAGCAAGATCCGCAAGCGTTCCGGCTGCTTCACCCATACCATAGCGTCTTCCTTTGGAACGGTTTCCGTCCGCACCGAAAATGCAGATGAGCCGCTTCGGCCTGAACTCCCTGAGTGCGGAAAGGTGATGCCATGTGGATGCGCCGTTATGAGCGAAATCCACGCATACGGAGAACTTTCCGCGATAGACCATGTCGTCCCTGCCTTTGATGTGCACCTTTCTCAGCGCTTCGTTGAACTTTTCCGGTGTGACACCGAGCTGATCTGCGACTGCGATCGCCGCAAGAGCGTTGACAGCATTGAACTCTCCCGGGAAATTGATCCAGGATCCGCAGGAAAGCGGCTCTTCGCCCTGCGCTCTTCCTGTCTGAAGGCCGTACACCCGGAATGCGATCCCGGGCTGTTCCTCTTCCTCATCAAAAGTCTTTTCAATATCCGTAACTCTGTAGACGGCTTTTTCGCTGCTTCCGAAAAAGACCGTCTCTGTATGGACAAGCTTCAGGAACTCCTCAGCGTATTCATCATCGATATGGACAAGACCGAGTTTTGAATGATTCAGAAGCTGAGCCTTGCAGTACATATAATCTTCGAATGTCTCGTGCTCGTTCGGTCCTACGTGGTCGCCGGTCTGAATGTTCATCCAGACACCGTAATCAAAAGTGAAACCGTCCACGCGATGCTGCTTCATACCCTGCGAGGAGACCTCGATCACAGCTGTGTCGCAGCCGGCATCGACCATCTGACGAAGGTACAGCTGCACTTCATCCGATTCGGGCGTGGTATTTGCAAGCTCATGTCCCTCGTTTCCGAAGAAGACGCCGTTCGTGCCGATCGTACCGACACTGCGGCCTGCCATGCGGAGAATATCCGCCAGCATGTGGGTCGTCGTGGTCTTTCCTTTGGAACCCGTAATGCCGATCACGGTCAGAGAATCGGCCGGATTTTCATACCATGCGGCATAGATGAAAGCCCCTGCTTCCCGGGTATTTCCGACCTGCACCACACAGACTTCCTGTTCTTTTCCTTCCGGTATCGCAACAGGCGTTTCCGCAACAAACACACGCACACCCTTTTCGATCAGCGCACTGATCACTTCCGGTGCATGCGTATCAAAACGGGCTCCTTTTGTACAGATGAACAGGTTTCCGGCCTCTGCTTTGCGGTTGTCTCTGGCTACGCCTGTAACCTCGGTATCGATATCTCCGCAGATCACCTGATATTCTGTTCTTTCCAAAAGCCCGGACGCTTTTCTCATTTTCTGTTTCCCCGATTTCCGCTGTTTCCGCAGCATATAAGTAAAAAAATTATACTTCAAAAGGAAGGTTTCGTCAACGACAAACGGATGCCGTCCGCAATTTTGCGGACGCCATCCGTCTATCATATTTCTGTTGATCCGTGCGCCCTGAATTTTATGAATCCATCTGATCTTCAGGCCCTTCGGACTCTTCATTTCACTGCTCGGCGAACTTCTTTCTGGAAGCGCGGTACAGTTCCTTCATAAAAACTTCCGTAGCGATTGCTCTGTTGTGGCTGGGTGCAAATTCTCCCGCTTTTCCGGGCACGGAGAAACGTTCCACAAAATCATCGGCAGCAGCGATCTGCTCTTCCTCGGTAGCGGTTGCGGGGTCGAACGGCTTATCATAGGTGATGCCGATATTGATCTTGTCGCCGTACTTCTCGTAAAGGGCAACAGTATCATTCATGGGCATCGGACGCCAGCCGTCAAATCCTGCCTCCACAAAGATATTGCAGCGGTCTTCATTATGGCCGCAGCTGTGAAGCTCCATGATCTTTCCTTTTTCGTGCACATGCGATACCAGACGCTTCATCTCCGGCAGGAAGAACGTTCTTGCCGCATCCTCGGAGAAGAAAGGTGCCATCTGTGAACCCCAGTCGTCGTGGATCATAAAACCATCCACCGGGAAATACTCGATGCATTTATCAATATAGTGGATCATCAGATCCGTGGTCTTATGAAGAAGAGCTTTCAGTGCATCTTCCTGATCTTCGTCAAGAAGCGCCATTGCCGCGCCTTCGAAATCCATAAAGGAGATCAGGCGCTCGAACCAGCAGCCGTTCAGGATCGTCATTCTGTGGAAGAGTTCGGGTTTGAAATAGTCCTTATTCTTCTCTGCACAGTCTGCCCAGTCCCAGCTGTCGATATCCGGGAAAACAATGATCTTTTCCCAGTCATTGGCATCCTCCAGAAGCGGAGTTCCGGGCTTTACCATGGAACCGCCGGCTACGGGAACATATTCCCACTCCACACCGAACATATCTTTTCCGCCGCGGGTCTCACAGGGCTTATATTCCATGACCATCGCGCGTGCGATATTATCGGGATTCATAGACGGCATGAAATCCTGGATCTCAGAGCCGGTAAGGATCCAGATAGGCTTTCTGTCTCTGATCGATGCCAGTGCGGCCTCTCTGGGCGCTATCGGATAATCAAAAGAGTAACTCTTGCCTCTTATTGTCTCCTTGACAATACAGTTTTCCACTTCTTTTTCATCGTAAGGGATCTTCATGTTTCGCTCCTTTTCTATTGGTATAAGATCGTTTTTCTTAAAACCGGAGGTTCATCTCACAAACCGGCCGGCAGCAGATGCCTGTGCTTTCCGAATGCGGTATTCAGCCTGCAGAGAATTATTCTGCAAACCTGTTAATAACCTAACACAATCAGATAACAGAGTCAAGATATCGCTTTCCGATAGATAACGTCAGTTTATAGAATGTCTGCGTACTACTCTTGCAGAATTTCAACTGTTTTTACTATATGAGCAAATCCTTCCGCATTAAACTTTCTGAGCTTGGAAAGTTTTGAATATCTGGAGAATCCTATGTCTTTTTTGACATAGATACTGAAATCATCAATCTGTTCATACGGAACATTTTTCAAAACGCACGCTGTCATATGCATTACTTTGCATGCCGAAACTGCAGCTTTTTCTGCAGAAAATCGTTCATCATAAACGTGGGTTACAATGCTTTTTATTCCCTGCAGATATTTCCCATACTCATCTCCGTACTGCCCTCTTGATGCAATGCATGCAGCAGCTTCCAGTGTATCTCGCAAGGCATCTTCTGCTGTGGCATCTATCCCTCTGTACCTTATTTCAGATGATACGATTTCCAAGTAGGATCCCCGGATGTCATTAAAATTTTCGATCACCTCTGTAAGCGATGCGATATCATACATCTGCTTAATGATTTCGAGTTCTTTATCCACACCGAAAGGTATTCCGGTTGTATGAGGCGCAAATGCTGTCAGCTTATCACCGAGAATACAGTCCGCACTCGGCAGACTCACTTCGTAATAGGGCTCTTCTGTGATTAACAGTTCATTCCGGATAGTTTTGCGGATCACGTTGGAATAGTGATTTTCCTCAAAAAGAATATCAAGCAGAATATAAAATGGAGTCTGTCCTTTAACCGGAGAATCGTAGTAGTATTTATAATGTCGCTTTTCAATACTGTTTTTTCCTTTTCTGATTTGTTGCTCGACTTTTTCAAACGGAAAGATCTTTCCTGCTTCTTCCAGATAATAATCCACATCTGTCCCCGGAGCAACAATAATATCAATATCTGTAGACAACCTTTGGGGCTTGTTCAGGAGCAGCATTAGGCTGGTTCCGCCTTTAAAAATAAAAGGCATCCCGACTCTGCACAACGCTTCGAGAAGCCCAAACGCATAAATACTTCTTTCCAGAATGAAGCTGTCCACCATTCTGTTTTTCTTTAATTCCGCCACGTGTTCTAACGTGAAGTTTTCTTTTGTCAGCATCTGTCAACCCACCTTCAATTCAACATTCGTTCTGCTTTTCAGGAACTCCCGCAGCTCTGACTCTTTATTTCTGCGTCTGGCATAACGAAACATTTTAACCTGATCCACTTCATACATGTTAAAGATGCTTTCCAATGCAGCCGGATAATCTCCCGGAGATATCATTTCCTTAAGTCTCTTATTGGCAAATAAATCTACGATCAGTTTTTCAATTGCCAGATTGTACGGCTCTTTTTTGCCTTTAGGAGATTCACTGATCAGGCGTTCAATGATAATGCTGTCGTTGCCGCCATAACGAAGGATCTGATTCTGATCCGGCTTCAACAGTACCTTTCCTTCAAATTCAGTCAGGATTCTTTCGAAAACAAATTCACAGCCATCATTTTCAACTTCAAGGAAAATGTAGTTACAGCCAATCTGATGGTTGACAAATTCATTCAGCCATGCCAATTCCCAGACCCTGCATTCTACCAGTGGAAACTCGTTTAGCATGACATCAATAACCTGAGAAGCAGTTTCGGAGTATCTGTTCTCATATTGTGCCAGTTTCATTGTATTTGTATTTTTCCTGTATTTATTACGTCCAACATGTTCTATCTTTGAAGTTTCGATCATATATGCCAGAAGTCTTTTCATCTGTCCGCTTCGAAAAAACGGATCGCTTTCCTGTACCAATTCCAGAATTTCCTGCCGTGAAACAGCATAATCCGGCAATTTTTCCTGAATCAGATAGTCTTTCATACTCCTGCCTCCAATCCAACGGCAATTTTTTGTTTTTTTGCCGTTATGGTCATATATATAATATCACTATGCCGGTTGTTTATCAATACCATAGCGGCAATTTTCAGTTTTTTTGCCGTTATGGCCATTTCGCAGTTACAATTCAGCCGTGTTCATCCAGACAAGCGGCAGGGAAAAGAAAAGAGACTGTAAAAAAGTATTGTCTTTCACAGTCTCTCCTCCCTGACTATATTCCCTTATTCCCCTTTTTCCACGAACGGCACCAGCGCGCCGTTCTCCTCATCCATCAGGATGACATCCCCGGAGGATATATTCCCCTCCACGATGATGCGCGCGGCCGCAGTCTCCACATGCTTTTGAAGGAAGCGCTTCAGAGGACGTGCACCGTACAGCGGATCGTATCCTTCCGAAACAATGAACTCTCTTGCCTTTTCCGTCAGACGGACGGTAAGCTCTCTGTCCTGAAGACGCTTATTCACATCCGCAAGCATCAGATCGATGATCGAAGAGATATCAGTCTTTGAAAGCGGCTTGAAAAGAATGACTTCGTCAAGACGGTTCAGAAACTCGGGGCGGAAATGCGCGCGAAGCTCCTGCATGACCGCATTCTCCGCTTCCGGAAGGACGGAACCGTCCGGACCGATCCCCTCTAAAAGTGTGGAGGAGCCGATGTTGGAGGTGAGAATCAGGATCGTATTCTTGAAATCCACGGTGCGGCCCTGCGAGTCTGTGATCCGGCCGTCATCCAGCACCTGCAGAAGAACGTTGAAAACATCCGGATGTGCCTTTCCCACCTCGTCAAACAGCACCACACTGTACGGTTTTCTTCTGACCGCCTCGGTCAGCTGTCCGCCCTCGTCATAACCCACGTATCCCGGAGGCGCTCCGATGAGTCTCGATACGGAGTATTTCTCCATGTATTCGGACATATCGATACGCACCATGTTCGCTTCATCATCGAAAAGGCTCTCCGAAAGGGCTTTTGCAAGCTCCGTCTTGCCGACGCCCGTGGGGCCTAAAAACAGGAAGGAACCGATAGGCTTGGAAGGGTCCTTGATGCCGGCCCTGGAACGGAGGATCGCATCGGAGACCTTGTTCACGCCTTCATCCTGACCGATGACCCGCTTATGCAGCTGTGCCGCGAGCTGAAGCGTCTTGTTCCTCTCTGTCTCATTCAGCTTGCTGACGGGAATGCCTGTCCAGCGGCTGATGATCCTTGCGATCTCCTCTTCCGTCACTTTCTCATGTACAAAGGACATCTCCTGATTCTTCAGTTCCTCCTCCAGTAGAGAAAGCCGGTTCTTCAGCGCCGGAAGCTCGCCGTACTGAAGCCGTGCCGCTTCGTTCAGATCATAATTCTGCTTGGCGATCTCGATCTTTGCGTTCACATCCGCGATCTGTTCGCGGATCGTGTTTACATCCTCGATCTTCTTTTTCTCATTGTCCCACTGCGCCTTCCGGCCGGAGAAGTCCTCCTTCATGGAAGAAAGCTCTTTTGAAAGCTCTTCGAGACGTTCCAGAGACAGCCTGTCCTCTTCTTTCTTCAGTGCATTCTCCTCGATCGTAAGCTGCATGATCTTCCGGTTCAGATCATCCAGATCCGCAGGCAGAGAATCCAGCTCTGTCTTGATGAGTGCGCAGGCCTCGTCCACCAGATCGATCGCCTTGTCGGGCAGAAAACGGTCGGAGATATAGCGGGACGAAAGTCTCGCCGCTGCCACAAGGGCACCGTCCGTGATCGTCACGTGATGGAAATTTTCATAGCGTTCTTTCAGACCTCTTAAGATCGAGACCGTATCCTCCACCGTGGGCTCATCCACCATAACAGGCTGAAATCTTCTTTCAAGCGCCGCATCTTTTTCGATATATTTCCGGTATTCATCGAGCGTGGTCGCACCGACACAGTGCAGCTCGCCGCGTGCCAGCATGGGTTTTAACATGTTGCCCGCATCCATTGCGCCGTCTGTCTTCCCGGCACCGACGATCAGATGCAGTTCATCCACGAAAAGGATGATCTGACCTTCGGACTTTCTTACCTCCTCTAAAACAGCCTTCAGTCTTTCCTCAAATTCACCGCGGTATTTCGCACCCGCAACAAGTGCTCCCATATCGAGTGAGAACAGCTTCTTGTCCTTCAGAGATTCCGGAACGTCTCCGCGTACGATACGCTGCGCAAGGCCTTCCACGACGGCAGTCTTGCCGACGCCGGGCTCGCCGATGAGGACCGGATTGTTCTTGGTCTTTCTGGAAAGGATGCGGATCACGTTGCGGATCTCCTCATCTCTTCCGATGACCGGATCAAGCTTCTGCTCCCTCGCGACCGCAACAAGATCCCTGCCGTATTTTTCCAGCACCTCG
>JAZUFC010000007.1:0-12217 GCA_045640465.1 Lachnospiraceae bacterium
GGCGTGATCTCCGTACGCGAGAGTGTCTGTCCGAAGATGGATCTTTACGGAGAAGATCACCGGAAAGGAAGGCGCAGGACGGTTCCGGCGGAAGAGAAGGCAGCGGAAGCGGAAGAACCGGCAGAAGATGATGCGGAGCCGGTTACCGTATCGGACCGCTTCGAAGCTTCGGCAAAAAGCCGCGCAAAGGTGACCGGCATCGGCACCGGGGTCTCGGGGATCCTGATACTGATCCTGGGACTTGTCATCACCTTTATGATGACCGGCATCTTTTCGAAGATCGGCATCGCAGTCGCCGTGATCGGCTTTCTGGTGACGGGAAGCGCCTACCCGGCTTATAAAAGCGCATATATCAGATATGCTGCCGAAAATGAAACACTGAAGCTGTTCTTTGAGAACGAAGACGAAGGAGAAGGGAAAGATGAACCGGAAGATCCTGAATCTGCTGAATGAAAAAGAGGAGAATCATATCCTTCCGATGCTCTGGCTGCACGGGGAAAGCGAAGAGCGGATCCGTTCGATGATCCGTGTGATCCGTGAAGCGAATATCAGGGCATTTGTCGTGGAAAGCAGACCCCATCCTGACTTCTGCGGAGAAAGCTGGTGGCAGGATATGGAGACCGTTCTTTCCGAAGCGAAGGCGAACGGAATGAAAGTCTGGATCCTGGATGACAGTCATTTCCCGACAGGGTATGCAAACGGCGCCGTAAAAGAAGCACCGCTTTCCCTGCACAGACAAAGTCTTCTTGAGATGCATGAGGACCTGCCGCGGAAAGAAATGAAGGTCGAGCGGGACGTCTGGAAGCTGTTTCTGAAAAAACCGAAAAACGGCACCATGCTGCAGAAGATGCTGCATGAAAAAAGAGTCCGTGATGCGCGCTATTTCCGTGACAACGAGCTCATCCGCATCATGGCAGTCAGCGAGACCGGCGAAAAGAAGAGTTTTCCGCTTCCCGATAAGGGAGACCTCTTTGTGTGGGAAAAACCGGAGGGAAAATGGGCACTCTGGGTGATCGGCCTCAGCCGGAATCAGGGAACCGACAGGGAATATATCAATATGACGGATCCCGAATCCGTCCGTCTGCTGATCGATGCGGTCTACGAGCCGCATTATGCGCATTTCGCGAATGAATTCGGGCATACGATCGCCGGCTTTTTCTCTGATGAACCGTCTCTCGGAAACGGTCTCCTTTATGATATGAACTGCACGGTCGGTCACGACACGGACCTGCCGTTTTCGGAGCCGCTTCGTGAAGAAATGGAAAAACGTCTCGGGGAGGACTGGCTGGATGAACTGTACCTTCTCTGGGACAACGGCCGTCAGAAAAAGGCGACGTCTTATGTACGCTTCCAGTATATGGATGCGGTCACGAAGCTGGTGCGGAAAAACTTTTCGCAGCAGATCGGTTCCTGGTGCAGAGAGCATGGCGTGGAATACATCGGACACAGCATTGAGGACAACAATGCGCATGCGCATCTCGGCCCGGGGCTCGGCCACTACTTCCGCGGCCTTCAGGGACAGGATATGGCCGGAATCGACTGTATCGGCGGTCAGGTGATCCCGCAGAAGGAGGACGGAGACGGCGGCGTGAAGAATCCGTTTACAAAACGGGACGGGGAATTCTATCATTTCATGCTCGGTGAACTGGCATCCTCCCAAGCGGCGATCGAACCCGGAAAGAAGGGAAGAGCACTCTGCGAGATCTTCGGAAACTACGGCTGGGAGGAAGGGATCCGGCTGGAAAAATATCTGGCGGATCATTTTCTGGTGCGAGGCATCAATTATTTTGTGCCGCACGCCTTTACACTGAAGCCGTTCCCGGATCCGGACTGCCCGCCGCATTTCTATGCGGACGGAAACGATGCGCTTTACCGGCATTTCGGCGAACTGATGAAATACATGAACCGGGTATCGGAACTGATCTCCGGCGGTCACAGAAAGGCGGAGGCGGCAGTCCTCTACCACGGTGATATGGAATGGGCCGGAACGGCCATGCTTTCTCAGAAGGTCCTCCGGGTCCTGACGGAAGCACAGATCGCAGCCGACGTGATTCCTGCCGATGTATTTTCCGAACCTGAAAACTACCGCACAAAGACAGGCAGCACGCTCCGCGTGAACACGCAGGAATACAAAGTGCTGATCATTCCGGAATGTGCGTTTCTTCCGATGGCGCTCGCAGAGGGGATCAGTGAACTGATCTCAGCGGGCTGTACGATCCTGTTTATCAACCGTTTTCCGGAAGGAATCTCGGATGCGGAGGATGAAGAGCAGGAAAGCAGGCTTCTTCAGAAGCTGACGCTTGCAAGGTCCGTCAAAATGAAGCAGCTTCTGAGTATTCTGCGTGAACTGAAGCTGCAGGAAGCGGAACTTCTGCCATCGGACAAAAACATGCGGGTGCTCCATTATGAAGGCATCCGGAATGAAGAGAATGAGGCGGACGTTTCGGTACCGGAGCTGTATTTCTTTGTCAATGAATCCGCAGAGGAATATCAGGGAGAAGTTCTGCTTCCGAAAAAGAAGGCCTGTTATCTGTACGATGCTGAGAAAAACAGGGTGATGAAAGCAGATGTAAAGCCGGATGAGGCAGATCATAAAAGGATGCGTCTTGCGCTTGTGCTTCCCCCGCTTCACAGCATCATGCTGGTTGCGGACGAAGCGGACGGTGCGGTCATGTCCGAAGCTTTTTCGGAAGGGGAGAAGGATGTGATCACACAGGGATGGACCCGATGGACCTCAAAAGCGGTCGACTATCCGCGCTTTGATCATGCAAAGACGGTCACGTTCCCGGATACGCTTGCAAAGGAAGAACCGGGCTTTTCCGGCTTTGTCCGTTACGAAACACATTTCCGTGCACAGAAGGGCAGCCGTCTGACGCTGACGGTAACGGATGCTTCGGAAGGCATTGAAGTGTTCCTGAACGGAAGATCTGCGGGACTTCAGTATGTGCCGCCTTATCAGTTCGATCTTTCCGGTTTTCTGGAGGACGGACATAATACACTCATTATCGAAGCTGCCACAACGATGGAACGAATGATGGCGGCAAACCGGAAATTCAGGATCCCTGATCTTTTCTTCGGGCTTCCGAAAAAACCGGTCTCAGGAAGCGGTATTACGGGCGAGGTCCGGCTGAAACAGACTGCGGATCCCGCAAAAGAAGCGTAATACCCGGAAGAGGAGAAATCTATGAATGAACGAATAGCCAGAATGAAACAGCGGATGCTGAACACACCGGTCGCGATCGGTGTGGAAAAGCTCAGAATTGCCGCAGAGACCATCGAACAGCATGCAAACAAACCGAATTTTGTACTGAGGGCAGAGATCCTTTCCAATTACCTGAAGAAGCTTTCCGTATTCATTCCGGACGATGATCTGATCGCAGGCGTGGGAGCCGGCCATTACAACGGCTCCGAGCTTGATTACGAGCAGGGACTCTGGTCAAAGGAGGAAGTGGAGGCACTAAAGGCGGATACCGGTTCCATGTATTCCTTCAGCAAAGAGGAGGAGGAAGAACTCTATGCCATCAATGAGCGTCTGGCAAAGACGGGCGTGAACCTGCGTACCTCCGATTATCTCGCGGCACTGGAATGGGACGATCCCGACATGCAGACCTTCTTAAAGAGCGGCGTGGTGCTTCCTGTGTGGAAAAATCGCAATTCCGGCGCGACGAACGGTGTGGGTCAGACCGGCATCGGCCTCGGGCCGGGCTTCATTCTGATGTGCCCCGAATATGACCGTGTATTAAAATACGGTCTTCGTGCCATGATCGAAGAATGTCAGGGATATCTGAAGGAGCTTCAGGTCGTTACCGCAGAAGATCTGAAAAAACGCGAATACTGGACTTCCGTTGTGAAGGTATTTGAAAGCTTCATCGTGTATGCCAACCGGAATGCCGACGAGGCGGAAAGACTGGCAGAAACCTGTACAGATGAAACGAGAAAGAAAGAGCTCCTCCGGATGGCGGCAGCCTGCAGAAAAGTACCGGAGTTCCCGGCCGAAAATTTCTACGAGGCACTGCAGTCCTTCTGGTTCATTTTCCTGTCCATGAGTTCCAATACCATGTCTGCGGGACGCATCGACCAGCTTCTCTATCCGTATTATAAGAAAGACAGGGAAGCCGGCGTCCTGACGGATGAAGAGGTTCTGGAACTTCTGGAAGTGATCCGCTTAAAGTGCATGACTTTCCACACGGTCCGCGGCGGTCTGTCCAGAGGACGTCATTCCGGCGATTCCCGCTGGCTGAATTTCATCATCGGCGGCTGTGATGCGGAGGGGAACGATCTTTCCAACGAGCTGACCATGCTTTTCATGGATGCGGCGATCGAACTGAAGGTGCCGAACCATACACTGACGCTCCGCGTCAACAGAAACACGCCTCTTGAGGTCGTGAAGAAGGGTATGGAAGTGGTAAAGACCGGTATCGGCCAGCCGGCATTCGTGAGCGATGAAAGCTACATGAATTATTTCATGCTCCACGGTTTTTCGAAAGAAGATGCTGCGGACTTTGCGATCTGCGGCTGTCTGGATGCGGTCATCCCCGGAAAGAGCCGCACGATCGGCGTGAAATTCGTGAACCTGCCGCAGATCCTGGACATTTTCCTGCACCGCGGTTACTGCGCACTTTCGGGTGAACAGGCCGGTATCGATGCCGGAGATCCGAACACCTTTGCGGATTATGAAGCTTTTGAAAAAGCCTATTTTGAAGAACAGCGGTATTTCATGGGGCTTGCCCAGCAGCGTGCGAATCTGGATATCATGATCGCGGGCCGCGTGCTTCAGGATCCTTTAAGAAGCGCACTGATGCACGACGGACTGAAGATCACGGAAGAGATCCAGAACCGGAGCTTTGAGCCGTTTGATACGAATTCCACGCTGATGTGCGTGGGCGGCATGAATGTCATCAACAGTCTGGCAGCGATCAGAAAGCTGATCTTTGAAGACCGTAAGTATACCATGGAAGAGCTTCTTAAAGCGCTTGAAGCAGACTGGGAAGGCTTTGAAGAAATGCGGAAGGCGTTTTTGAAGGCACCGAAGTACGGAAACAACGATCCGTATGCGGATGAGATCGCATCCCGCTATTACGATCAGTTCGATCAGGATGTGGAACTGTTCCGGACGCCTCTCGGCAGCACCGCTGTTCCGAGCGGTATTTCCATCTCCGCACATCAGCCGGCAGGGCAGGCAGTCAATGCAACGCCGGACGGCCGGTTTGCGCACGAGATCCTTTCGGACGGCATGATCTCTCCGGAGCAGGGCACGGATGTCCGCGGCCCGCTGGCAGTCTTTTCCAGTGCCATGAAGATCCCGCAGGACCGTTATCAGGCCACGCTTTTCAACATGAAGTTCCATCCGTCGGTCTTAAAGTCCGATGAGGATCTCCTGAAGCTTTCGACCGTCGTGAAGACCTATCTCACAAACGGCGGAAAACAGATCCAGATGAATGTTGTCGATACAGAGACGCTTCTGAATGCACAGAAGGAACCTGAAAAGTACAGGGAGCTGGTCGTCCGTGTGGCAGGCTACAGCACATACTTTACCACGCTTACGAAAATGATGCAGGACGAGATCATTGCGCGTACGATGAACGAATCCATCAGCTGACAGGTGCATCGAAAATCGATATAAAGAAAGAAGGACCCGGCGGAATTCTGCCGGGTCCTTTGTGCTGCAGCTTACAGTTTGTCGATATCGTCCAGCACAAAATCACGGGACGTCAGAAGAGAAAGATCGGCATCCGGTTCCGCAACAAGGCGGCGGGACTGATTGAGAATCGCCTCTTCGATCTTGTTTCTGACGAGACGGCCGTTTCCGGCAGTCTCCGCCTTCAGGGCCTGTACGGCGTTGAAATAGAAGAGAAGCGGCTCCATCAGTCCTTCATCAAGCGTATAGCCTTTTGACTTTGCGGTGATCTTTGCAATGTCTAAAAGCTCCTGACCGGTATAATCCGGGAAATTGATGATGTTCGGGAAGCGGCTCTTAAGTCCCGAGTTCGATGTCAGGAATTCCTCCATTTCGTGTGAATAACCGGCCAGAATGACGATCAGATCGTCACGGTTGTCTTCGATTCCCTTGACCAGCGTATCGATCGCTTCCAGACCGAAGGAATCGTCCGTGCCGCGGTAGAGCGAGTAGGCTTCGTCGATGAACAGGACGCCGCCGATCGCGGAATTTAAGACCTGCTTTGTCAGCGGAGCGGTGTGGCCCACATAGCGGCCCACGAGATCCGCTCTGGAGACCTCCACCAGCTGGCCGCCCGAAAGGACGCCGATCGCCTTCAGATAACGGCTGATGATACGTGCGATGGTGGTCTTGCCGGTGCCGGGGCTTCCGGTAAAGATCATGTGTTTATTGACTTCAGAGGCCTTCAGACCCTCTTCGCGGCGCTTCTTCTGGATGCCGTAGTATTCTTCCAGACTGAGGATATATTCCTTGACTTCGGTGAGACCGACGATGGAATCCATTTCCTTTTTGACGGCTTCCAGATCGCCTGTGTAGCCGGAAGAAAGAAGTGAGAAGAGTTCAAAACGGGTGTCTCCGAGTCCGGCAAGCACCTGTCCGTTTTCGACAGTCAGCGAGACTTCCTGATCTTTCGGATAGTCTCCGTTTAAACGGATGTCCGCAAGACCGCGGAGAAGCTTCTGATAAAAAGCGAGGATCCCGGCAACGCCTGCCTTTTTCTCTGCTTTCTCAGCACCGAGAGAAGCGATGTTTTCATCCGGCTTCAGCACAAAGGAGAGCTGGGAAAGACTCTTGTCCTGAAGCAGCTTCAGCTGGTCTTCCGAGATCTTCAGGAAGCTTTCTTCCGACAGCGGTGCGGTCTCGCAGACATCTCCGAGCGCATTGACGAACGGTGCGCCGAAGATATCGGAAAGATCCGAAAGGCCGCCTGTTCCCGCAAAGACGAGATAGCGTCCGGCTGCGGAGTAGGAATCAATGATCTCTGCTGCAAAGGCGTTGGTCACGCTGACGAGCTGGCCGTTCTGCGAAATGTATCGTCCGGAGAGCGGGCATTTTCCGGTCAGGACGAGTTCGGAGATCGAATTCAGACAGGATATGTGGCAGGATCCGTAGTTCTCAAACAGGATCACGCGTGCGGGAGAAGAAAGGACCGCATACAGATCCTGCAGAAAGACCGTGCCGGAGTCTGCGTTCGGATAAGCGGAAAGGTCCATCTTCCGGATCTCACCGCTTGAAAGGATGTTTCTTTTATGGAGCTCCTCCACGATCGCGGAAAGCGAAAGATGCTTTCCGGTGTCTTCGGGGCCGGTCAGAAAGATACAGTTTTTCGCATGGCCTTCCTCTTCTTTCAGAACGAAGGGGCGGCGGAAGGCGACGATCAGTGAGCGCAGATACGCATCCTGACCGTAGACGGTTCCGGAAAGCACTTCTGAAAGGCCTGAAAAATCAGGATCCTTTACAGGTTCCTCTTCTTTGTTTTTTTCGGCCGGGATGAAGGAACTCTCTGCCTGATCCGCAGCGGTTCTGCCGGCGGAAGTGTCCTGGAGGAACGGATCGTTTTTCAGGCTTTCGTTCAGCTCACGGATACTGTTCTGCACATCGGTCAGAATGCTTTCGGTGCGTCCGGTCATTTCCTGCAGATTTTCCAGAAGCGTTTTTCCGTTCTTTCTGGAAAGCTTTCTGGCTTTTTCAATTTCAGCGTCCGTATAGACTGCAGGCCGGTCTTTCCCAAAGGCTCCGTTCATAATATTCTCGAAATCGTCCATAACTGCTCCTTTTAAGAGGTTTCATTGAGGATCTGTACGAAGAAGATCCGATTCAGACAGAAAGAAACGAAGGATCCGTTCCTTCTTTCGAAAGTATACCATATATTTCCGATTATCTCAACAATGCGCTGCCCTTCATTGACTTTTCGGAAAGCGGGTTGTAAGATTTGTTGTAACAGGGTCGGAACCGGACAGAGCGGCAGGCGTACTGTCCGGCAGAAGGGCTTTCGGCAGAGACAGGGGGGCGTGTTATGAGTGACAGTGGGCTGCTTGCAAAGGCCATTTCTCTCGCGGCAGAGAAGCATCGGGATCAGAAGAGACGGGACGGAAGTCCGTATATCTATCATCCGCTGAACGCTGCACGGATCGTGAAAAATGCGGGATTCGGATATGCGTATCAGATCGCGGCGGTCCTTCATGATATTCTGGAGGATACGGATACCACGGAGGAGATGCTCGGCATCTTCGGGCCTGAGGTCGTCCGGGCGGTCGTGCTTCTGACAAGGCCGGAAGGCGCAGATGAAACAGAGTATCTTTCGGCACTGAAAAAAGATCCGGTCGCAGCGGTCGTAAAGAGTGCGGACAAGATCGACAATCTGTCGGATTCTGTGCTGCTCGGTGATCCGGCCTTCTTTTCCTACTATCTGGAAAAAGCGGACCGGTATTACAAAAACAGCCTTTCAAAAGCCGTGGATGAAGTGATCCTCCGGGCAGAGCGGTTCAAAGATGGCAGTGAGTTCGTTCCGGTTTACCTCTTTGAAAAAGAGGCGCTTCTTCCATATCCGGAAGAGGATCAGCCGTAAGGCATAAAGAAATCGTGACAGGAAAACAATAAAAGAAAGGAAGAGACGATGTTAAAGGATTTTGAACGGGTATCTCCCGAAAGTCAGGGTATTTCCTCCAAAGCGCTGGAGGCATTCGTGGACGAGCTGGAAAGCGGTTTTACACAGATGCACGGACTTTCCGTGATGCGTCACGGAAAGATCATCTGCGAAGGCTGGTGGGCTCCTTTTGCACAGGGCCTCAACCACATGTGTGCTTCCCTTACGAAGACCTACATGGGCACGGCGATCGGTATCGCCTATACGGAAGGCCTTCTTTCTCTGGACGATCATCTGACGAAGATCTTCCCGGAATTCATGCCGGAGAATCCCTCTCCGCATTTCGATAAGCTGACAGTCCGGAACGTTCTCCGTTTCTCAACCGGCATGACCGCCTTTCCGACCATGGAAGGCAACTGGGTCAAAAACTTCATCGGTATGGAGCTGACATACGAGCCCGGCACAAAATTCTTCTATAACAGCGTTGCGTCCACCTTCCTCGGAAAGATCATCAAAAAACTGACCGGAAAAGATGTTTTTGCATACCTCAATGAAAAGCTTTTCCCGTATATCGGGATCGACGGCGAGCGCCTGCAGCACGGTATCGCGCCCGAAGGACAGGATATGTGGGCATGGCGGACCATTTCCACCACGGAAGACAATCTGCGCCTGATGAAGCTGTATCTGGACAACGGTATGGCAGGAGACCGCAGGATCCTTGCGGAAGACTATGTGAAGCTTGCGACTTCTCCGCAGACAGACAACCGTCCGGAGGGACGCGAGCCGAATCCGGAAATGATGGATGCGATGTCCGGCTATGGCTACCAGATGTGGATGTGCCAGTATCCCGGCTCCTACAGAGCGGACGGCGCAGGCGGACAGTATGCGGTTGTCATTCCGGACAAGGATATGATCGTCTCCGTCAATGAGGATGCAAAGAGACCGGACAAAACGTTAAAAGCAATCTGGAATATTCTGATCCCGGCACTGGAGGAGGAAGCGCTTCCGGAGGATGAGACCGAATGGGGCAGACTGAAGCGCAGAATGCAGCATCTTGCAATCGATGCACCTGTGTATCAGCCTTATGCAAAGGTGAAGGCGTCAGCGACCGGCCGTTACCGCGCAGGCGGCGGTGCGTTCGATCTGTACTGCAAGGGCATGGTGGCATCGGAACCCGTGGAGACGGAGAGCATCTCCTTTACTTTCAATGCAGTTGACGGTTCCGTCGAATGGCTCGGTACCAATAAAGATTTCAGAAAGATCGAATTTGCGATGGACGGCTCACGCCGCTGGAACCGCCTGTATTCTCCGTGGCAGGCAGCGACTCAGTGCTATGCAAACGGCTACTTTGAAGATGATGAGACTTTCGTGCTCCAGCTTCTCTGGCCGGAGGATAATTCCGGACGCGATATCCGTTTTACTTTCAGAGAGAACTCTGTGACGATCCGGGAAAAGAAGAATCCTCTGCCGCATGAAAAAGGCGGCGACGTGGATATCATCGCTTACAGATTCTAAAGTGTGATTCGTGTAAAAAGGCCGGGGTGATATAAACCTCGGTCTTTGTGGTATCATTCAGTTATGATGATGTCAAAGGAAGGAAAGAAACAGCTTCACTTTTTAGCAGACAGGTAATAAAGTGAAAGGAAATGTTATAGTGAAAGTCAAAAAGAATTTGACTTTCACTATAATCAGCCTCCGGCGGATGCACACGGCAGCATAAGGAATATCTGCTGCTTTCGCAGCATGCTGCCGGCGCAAAGTAAACGACATTCTGTCGTTTACTATAATTCTCGAAACGGAGGTGTCAGCTCGGTTTGAAGCTTATCATAAGTGATAAATGGAAGCTCGTAGGGTATCGGAAGCTTCCTTACATATTGAGACCCGTAAAGGGGGGAAACGATATTTTCCTGAACAGGGAGGAGTTCCGGCAGCTGACCGAGTGCAACGGACTCCGCGATGTCACTGAAAACGCTTTTATAAAGTTCCTTACAGACAAGGGTATCCTGGAAAAAACGGAGGATACCGTAAGATTTTCGCCGCATCAGTTTTACGATGTGGAATACCGCAGGAGCATACACTGGTCGGTCACCGGACATTGCAATTACAGATGCAGACACTGCTTTATGGATGCGCCGGAGGCAAGATTTCCGCAGCCGTCCCTGGATGAATTGAAAAACTATATAGAACAGATGGCGGAATGCGGAATACAGACGGTGGACATCACAGGCGGCGAGCCTCTGGTGCGTCCGGACTTTCTGGAGATCGTGGATTGCATTTTGGAGCACGGCATCAAAATATCTGCCATTTATTCAAACGGAAGGCTCGTGACGGAGGAGCTGCTGCAGGAGCTTGCCCGGAGAAACGTCCGTTGTGCGTTTCAGTTCAGCTATGACGGAACAGAGGGCTGGCACGACTGGCTGAGAAATGTTGACGGCGCGGAAAAGGATGTGCTGAGGGCGTTCGGTCTGTGCAGAAAATTCCGTCATCCCATGAGCGTATCCATGTGCATACACAAGGGGAATATGCATACCATACGCGACAGCATCCGGCTGCTGGCTGTTAACGGTGTTCAGTCGGTCAAGCTGAATGCGGTGAGACCGGCCGGAGCATGGAAAAAGTACCCGGAACATCTGCTCAGCCGGGAGGAGATCTGTCAGGCTTATCTGGACTATATCCCGAAGTATTTTGAGGACAACGCCCCGGTAAACCTGATGCTGGACGGCTTTTTTGAATATGACCGGGGCTCGCAAAACTACCGGATGGGCTTTATTCGGGATTGCGCCGCGGAAGCCATCGGCGACTGCTACGTTTGCGCCATGACAAGAGTCAACTGCTACATAGGGGCAGACGGTCAGGTGGTGCCGTGTATGTCCATGGCAGGCACGGAGATAGGGAAGAAGTTTCCGAGCCTGAAGAATATGAGCCTGAAAGACATATTCAATGATTCCTATCTGTCGTGGGCCGGCGGCGTTACGATAAAGGATATAGCGGAGCACAATCCGAAATGCGGAAGCTGCGAATATCTTGGCGACTGCTCGGGCGGATGCAGAGCAACGGCCGTGGGAGAAGAGGATGACGACTATCTCAGACCCGATGAAGAGACCTGCCGCTTCTTTACAGACGGATGGGCGGAAAAAATAAAAACAGTTGCAGACGGGCCGTTTCGGGAGTATATTGAAAGAAACGAAGCAGCATATAAACTTGCAAAAAAAGCAGGAGGAGATAAAGAATGAATCAGGTGATCGCTGATTTAGTAGGGCAGAAAAAGTGGAATGAAGCCGGTGATTATATCAGGAACCACAGAGATGATTTTTCGAACGAAGAGCTTATAGAACTGGAAAAAATGTACATGGATTCGATCGGCGTGGAGCTTGACGAGGAGGAACTGGTAAAAATCAGCGGCGGAAGTGCTGTAAATCTGGAAAACGGCTCCGTGTTTATAACCGGAAATATTCATTACTGGTGCAAGACCACCTCGAAAAGAGATGACTGCCACGACAGCGTGCTTCAGACAAGCTGGTGCTGGTATAACGATGCCTGTACGCTTGTCTACCACCAGTACAATGATGTGGCAGGCTGGAACGGAGACCTTGAATCGGACTATTGACGGAGAAAAGCGTCAGAAGTTATCGGTCGCCGTAATGAAAAAACTTTTCAATCTAATCTCCCGGGAT
>JAZUFC010000008.1:0-3612 GCA_045640465.1 Lachnospiraceae bacterium
TGAAATGACATGATACCAGTTTTCGTCGAACTGTTCGATGAACTCGCCGCCGCCGAACTCGTCAATGGTACCGATGATCGGCTGGTCCGTAGCCGGGAACAGACGCACATTCAGCGTCGCGGTTCCGCTTACAACGAACAGATTCTCATAATTCTCAAGTACCTTTGCGACTGTCGGCTCCTCGGAAGAAGGTTCCTCGGTCGAAGGTTCTGTGGAAGGCTCTGTAGAAGGTTCCGTGGAAGAAGGCTCTGTAGAAGAAGGTTCTGCCGGTGCCGTATTGGACGGAACAGTCTGCTGCTCCTGCTGCTGAGGCATTGAAGGTTCTTTGTCTTCAGCGAAAATGATTCCTTTCTTCCAAAGGATAAACAATACGGCTGCCGCCACTAAAAGTGCGATGATCGCCGTAAAGATCCAAAAATGCAGAGATTCCTTTTTCAGCTGCTCAGCGGTCGGCTGAGTGCTCTTCTTCTGACGGTCGGATGCAGTTTTTTCGGAACCGGCCTGTTTTACCGGACGGCCGTTCTTTCCGGAGGACAGGATCTCGTCATCGGGATCCTCTTCAGGATCTTCGTAATCATCGGCCTCGGGGATATCATCCTCTTCTTCGTCTTCGATCCGGACAGGCTTCTTTTCCGCTTTTTTCACCGGCGCTTTTTCCGTTTTTTTAGCAGAGGCTTTTGCTGCGGTCTTCTTTCCGCTTTCCGGAACGACTGCAGGTTCGTCTTCCTCTTCGCCTTCGATGATCTCTTCGAAATCATTAAAGTCGATATTGCCGTATTCCTTGCGGACCTGTTCCGTGTCGTCGACCAGATCGGAAAGTTCCTCCTCCGCTTCCTCCTCTTCGTTCTTCAGAAGATCCAGAAACTCCTCTTCAACGGACTTTTCTTTCTTTTCCGCGCCTTTTACGGCGGTCTCCGCAGCAGCGATCACATTCTTTTTCGTTTCTTTGACATCATCTGCCAGAACCGTTACGGAATCTTCCGCAAAAGCCTGAGCTTTGTCGACTGCCTTTTTGACGGAGTCTTCCACGGTCAGAACCGCTTCCGAACCGACTTCCGTGACGGTATCGTTCACTTCTTCATCGAAGTCGTCGAAAAGGACGTTCAGCTGGTCTTCCAGATTCCTGTTGTCATTTGCCATAAGGATTTCCTCCTTTTATTTGACCTGCTCCGGCTTGCCGTCCCGCTTCTTCAGCGGAAGATCTGCCAGATTCACTCGCTTCGATCCGATCTTTACAAGGAATTTGACTGCGGAATCGAAATCGTAGACAGCCTCGATCTCGTCTCCGTCCGCAAGCTTCATTCCCCGTACGCCTACCGAAGTTTTTTTGTATTCGGATATATCCGTGCTCGGAAAACGAAGCACATAACGGTCTTTGCTGACGAGTACCGTATCCGTTCCGCGGATCTCATCCACGAGGATCAGGCGGTCGCCTTCCGTGAGCTTTGTTGATGCAATCGTTTTCTTGACAGACTCGAATTCCGAGGCACTGACACGCTTTATCATAGCATGAGAAGTGACAAATAGCAAGGTCTTATCTTTGAGGTGTTCATAAGAATCCATTTTCAGAATATTCTCGGAAGCACTGTCAAAATTGGAGATATTATCGATCGGTATGCCCTTGTCCTTCAGCTTGCAGAGAGGAACGTCCCGCATGCGTACCTGATGGCAGAGACCGGTATCCGTGAAGATCTCAATGACCGAGGTATTCATGCAGAAGACCTTGTTTCTGGAATCCTCGTCGATCTGCTCCTTATTCTTTTCATAGTAGGCAAGATCGAACATCTTCAGATATCCGAAACGGTTCATGGAGAACAGGACCGGAACCTCTTCGACAGGCTCTTCTTCAAAGACGCCTTCCTCCGCATCGCAGATCAGCGTCCGTCTTTCCAGACTGTATTCCTTCCGGATCTGCTCCAGATCGCTTCTGATCGCCTTCAGCATTTCCGTATCGCCGGAAAGGATCTTTTCGTACAGGGCGATCTTTTCAAGCGTCTCTTTATGTTCCGCCTGAAGCGCAAGGATCTCGAGTCCGATCAGCTTGGAAAGACGCAGTTCCAGGATCGCGGATGCCTGATTGTCCGTAAAATGAAGCTTTTCCGCCTGAAGTCTGCTTTCCTCCGACCGGAACTTAATGCCTGCAGTCATACCCTTTGTCAGGCAGTCCTTTGCTGTCTGGAGCTTTTTGGATCCGCGGATGATCTCGATGATCAGATCGATGATATCCACAGCTTCAATGAGACCTTCCTGGATCTCCTTCTTTTCGCTCTCCTTCCGAAGAAGCGTTTCGTACTTTCTGCGGTTCACCTCCATCTGGAACTTCAGGTTCTCCTGAAGGATCCGCTTCAGAGAAAGCACCTCAGGTCTGCCGTCAACGATGCAGAGCATATTGACGCCGAAGGTATCCTCAAGCTTTGTTTTTTTATAAAGACCTTTCAGGATCTTCTCCCCGTCCGCGCCGTGGCGGAGCTCCAGAATGATGCGGATGCCGTCCTTGGACTGATTGGAGATATCCGTAATATCCGGAAAGACCTTCTTTTCAACAAGTTCGGCAACGTCGTTCAAGAACTTGCCGATGGCCATTCCGATCATCGTGTACGGGATCTCCGTGATCTCGATGCGGTCTTTCTCACCGCGCTTTGAAGCGGGAATGAATTCCGCTTTGCCGCGGATCTTGATCTTTCCTCTGCCGGTCTCGTAGATATCGGCAAGATCGGACTTGTTGATGACGATGCCGCCGGTCGGGAAGTCCGGTCCTTTCAGTTTTTCCAGCAGTTCCTCCGTCGAGGCATCGGGGCGGTCCATCAGAAGCTCCATGGCATCGATCACCTCGGAAAGATTATGAGGAGGCGTCGATGTGGTCATGCCGACAGCGATTCCTTCGGAACCGTTTACAAGGAAATTCGGGATCCTGACGGGAAGCACCTCTGGTTCCTGTTCGGATTCATCATAGTTCGGAACAAAATCCACGACGTTCTTGTCCAGATCCTTCAGATAGACATCCTGTGTGAATTTCTTCAGTCTGGCTTCCGTATAACGCATGGCGGCCGCACCGTCCCCTTCGATGGAACCGAAGTTTCCGTGTCCGTCCACAAGGACCATTCCCTTTTTGAAGTCCTGTGACATAACGACCAGCGCATCATAAATGGAAGAATCCCCGTGCGGATGGAAACGGCCCATCGCGTCACCGACGATACGGGCGGATTTTCTGTGCGGCCGTTCCGAATTCAGTCCTAAAAGATGCATCGCATAGAGCACTCTTCTCTGAACAGGCTTCAGACCGTCCCGGATATCGGGCACAGCACGCGATGTGATTACGGACATGGAATAGTTGATGAAGGACTGCTGCATTTCATCGGAATATTCCGTTGTGATTATTTTCTGAGGCATATCAGGTCTCCTGTTATATAGCGCAGATCTATCTGCACCGCTTGTTCGTCTGTTTTATGCATCGATCAGCGCTTCGACTGCATGCTCCTGGATATATTCGCGTCTCGGTTCCACATCGCTGCCCATCAGAAGCTCCGTCATGTGATCCGCCATTCTGGCATCATCGATCGTCACGCGTTTCATCAGCCGGTTCTCGGGGTCCATCGTGGTCTCCCAGAGCTG
>JAZUFC010000009.1:0-9351 GCA_045640465.1 Lachnospiraceae bacterium
CCGATACCGTCGGTGTTATGTATCTCGGCAACATGGTGGAATATTCGGAAACAGAGAAGATCTTTTCAAAGCCGCTTCATCCTTATACAAAGGCTCTGTTCTCGGCGATCCCGATCCCGGATCCGGATGTAAAAATCAATCGTATTATTCTGGAAGGTTCTATCCCGTCTCCGGCTAATCCGCCGTCAGGCTGCAAGTTCCATACCAGATGTAAAGAGTGCATGGAGATCTGCAAGAGCGCAGCACCCGAGTGGAAAGAGATCGAACCCGGACATTTCTGTGCATGCCATCTGTATGACTGATAACGATCAGGGATGTGATTTCCCTATAAAAAAGACTGCCGCAGGCAAAAGAATCGATATGGACATGAAAGTGTCCATATCGATTCTTTATATGCGGTATAAGAGCCTGGTGCAGCAGGATCGGATCGGGGAGCATGTGATTCTGTCCGATCGGCATCGGCACAGCAGCAGAGTTTGCAAAGGAGAGTATATGCGTAAAAACAGACTGCCGGAGGGTGATGACGGAAAGACGATCGCAAATATGAATATCGAGGGAATGCCCTGGTATCATAAGAATTCGCCGGATTCCGTACAGGCACAGCAGGAAGGCCTTTCGTATGAAGAGCGGGTGCGGATCGCGGAAGAAACGCATCAGCCCTATCAGATGACGAAGGAAGAAGAAAGGATCTATGTCTGGGGAGCATTGAAGGCAGCGCTTTTAGTGGTACTTATCTTTGCCGGGGCATTCTTTCTTTTTATCCTTTTCTGCGAAAAAGTGTGGTTCAAGTACTGATTTTCCATGTTGAAAAGCATTTAAGGTCAGTTGTAAAATTGTATACAAGAAAGACAGCAAGGAGGTTTTTGTTATGAAGATGCGTTCTTTCGGTAAACTCGGTATTCAGGGTTCGGCACTCGGCTTCGGCTGCATGCGTTTCAACGGTCCGCAGAAGGACGGCAAAACAGAGGTGGACGAAGAGAAAGCGATCCGCCTGATCCGGAAAGCGATCGACAACGGCGTTACTTATTTTGATACCGCTTATGTCTATCTCGGACGGAACTCCGAGTGCATTCTCGGAAAAGCCCTTCGGGACGGATACAGAGAAAAGGTCACGATCGCAACGAAGATGCCTTTTGACGCAGTGCATAACCGCGAAGAGTGCGACGCGCTTCTTGAGGAGGAACTGAACAAGCTCGGAACAGATCATATCGATTTCTATCTGCTGCACGGCATTGACAGAAAGAAGTGGGAAGGCTTCAAGGAGATGGGTATCGAACAGTTCTTTGCCGACAAGAAGGCAGAGGGCAAGATCCGTTTCGCATGCTTCTCCACACATGAAGACAACGAAGGCTTCAAAGCGATCCTTGACGATTACGACTGGGATATGGTACAGATCCAGTACAACTTCATGGACATCAACAATCAGGCAGGTACGGACGGACTTCAGTATGCGGGAAAGAAGGGCATTCCGGTCGTGATCATGGAAGGTCTTTTAGGCGGCAGACTTGCAAACGCACCTGATAACGTACAGGCTCTTTACGATGCATTCCCGGTAAAGCGTTCCGCAGTGGAATGGGCTTTCCGGTGGCTTGGCAATCATCCGGAAGTGGCAACGGTTCTTTCAGGCATGAATGAAGAATTCCAGCTTGACGAAAATCTGGAGATCTTCGACCGCATCGAGCCCGGCTGCATGACGCAGGAAGAGGAAGCGCTGATGGACAAGGTCCGTCAGGCATATCTGGACAGGACCAAGATCGGCTGCACCGGCTGCCGGTACTGCATGCCCTGCCCGAACGGCGTGGATATTCCCGGACTGTTCTCTGTATGGAATACTTCCTCTCTTTACAATGAGCCGAAGGAAAAGAACTGGGGCTGGGCATCCATCATCAAAAACGATGCCACTCCCGAAAAGTGCGTACAGTGCGGCGCCTGCGAAGCAGCCTGCCCGCAGCATCTTTCCATTATAGAATCTCTGCAGACAGCATGGAGTGAATTAAAAGACTGAATATGAGTAAAATCAGGGAATTCTTTTCTCCGATCGACATGACGGAAGGCGCGCCCGGAAAACGGATCACGCAGTTTGCCGTCCCGATGCTGATCGGAAATATCGCGCAGCAGCTCTACAGCACCGTAGACAGTGTGGTAGTAGGAAAATATGTAGGTGACAATGCGCTGGCGGCTGTCGGCTCGGCGTCACCGATCATCAATCTTCTTTTTGTGCTGTTTATCGGCATATCCACAGGAGCATCCATCGTGGTCTCCCAGTATGTCGGTGCGAAGGAGAGGGAAAAGCTTTCAAGGTCGATCGGAACTGCGCTCATGCTGACGGTTCTGGTATCCGTATTTATCATGATCGTCGGACCGGTCATCACCATGCCTCTTCTGAGACTTCTGAAAACGCCGGATACGATTATCGACTGGTGCAGGGAATATCTGGTGATCCTGTTCCTCGGTTTCCTCGGCCTCGCGATGTATAATATCCTCTGCGGTATTTTAAGAGGACTCGGGGATTCCTTCTCGGCGCTTTTGTATCTTCTGATCGCCTGTGTGCTGAACATCTTCCTGGATCTCTGGTTCGTGCAGTTCATGGGTGTGGCAGGCGTTGCGCTGGCGACGATCCTCGCGCAGTTTATTTCCGCGTTCCTCTGTCTTCTGAAGGTCCGGAAAATGAGAGAGTATTTTGATCTGGAATGGAAGTATTTCCGCCCTGCGGGAAAGCTCACAAAAGACATTGTCCGTCTCGGCCTTCCTTCCGGTCTGACGCAGATGGTATTCTCTCTTGCCATGGTCGTGGTGCAGTCTCTGACCAATTCCTTCGGCGAGATGGTCATTGCCTCAAACGTCATCATTATGCGTATTGACGGCTTTGTCATGATGCCGAATTTCTCGTTCTCCGCTGCCATGACGACATTCGTCGGACAGAATCTGGGCGCAAGGAAAAAACAGCGTATCCTGGACGGAACGAAACAGGGCACGATGATCACGGCGGCGGTCTCCACGACGCTGGTCCTTCTGATCTTCTTCTTCGGCAAGTACATCATGATGCTCTTTACCGGAACTGAGGAGCTGATTCTCTTAAGCAACCGCTTTATGAGGATCCTGTGCGCGGGTTATATCGCTGTCGGACTTACGCAGGCGCTTCAGGGCGCGATGCGGGGCGCTGGCGATACGATCACACCGATGTGGATCTCGGTCCTGACAACGGTCGTGATCCGTGTGCCGATCGCTTATCTGATCGCTTCACTGACACGGTCGGAGGCATATCCGACGGGACGTTACGAATGCCTTCCGGTCTCTCTTCTGATCAGCTGGATCCTGGGTGCACTGATCACCTTTATCTGCTACAGGAAAGGACGGTGGCTCAAGCTGATCCGTTCTATCGGAGAGGAGGAGTGAGACTCCGTTTTTCGGAAGATGCTGTCTGCATCTCTGAATCGGCAGACGAATCGTCACAATATCCTGTTGAAATTTTGAACAAACGGTGTTATAATATTGCGGTTACTGGGATTCTGCCCGGCAGCCGCAATACTTTTATTCTGCGGCAGAGCAGGCTTCACAAATAATTAAGAAACGGAAAGAGGAATTGAAGATGTATTCAAAGAAACGCGGAATTATCAGTCTGGCAGCGTTTGCCGTATTGCTGGTACTCGTTCTCTACATGGCTTTTCACGGCTTCGGTTATGAGTATTCAGGCAGCCTGAACGGAATCAAATTAGGTCTTGATCTTCGCGGCGGCGTCAGCATCACCTATCAGGCAAAGGGCGAGAACGAACCCACCTCTCAGGATATGGCTGATACGATTTTCAAGCTGCAGCAGCGTGTGGAAGGCTTCTCTACGGAAGCACAGGTCTATCAGGAAGGTTCCGACCGTATCACCATCGATATCCCCGGTGAGACGGATGCCAACGAAGTACTGGCACAGCTCGGTACTCCCGGTACGCTGATCTTCTGCACCGATCTGAATGATGTGGCAGGCTCGACCGCACTGGACGGAAATGATATTACAAATGCTTCCGTCGGTATTGACGACAAGAACAATTATATCGTTCTTCTGTATTTCACCGATGAAGGTTCTCAGAAGTTTGCCGATGCTACCGGAAAGATCGCGGGAACAGGCGAGCCGCTGTATATTGTTTACGATAATCAGGTGATCTCTTATCCGACATGCGAAGAGAAGATCACTTCTCCGTCATGCCAGATCTCCGGTTCCTTTACTTTTGATTCGGCAAGCCAGCTGGCTTCCTTTATCCGTATCGGTGCACTGCCGATCGAGCTGGAAGAGCTCCGTTCTCAGGTAGTCGGTGCGTCTCTCGGCTCCAATGCCATCCAGACCAGCCTGATCGCCTGCGTGATCGGTCTGATCCTGGTCATCGCGCTTCTGATCGTGTTCTACCGCGTACCCGGTGCCTGCGCTTCCGTGGCGCTTGTCGCATACGTCGGCCTGGTCATCGTGATCATTGCCTCATTCAATGACTATATTACCCTGACGCTTCCCGGTATTGCCGGTATCATCCTTTCCATCGGTATGGCAGTTGATGCAAACGTCATCATCTTCTCCCGTCTGAAGGAAGAGATCGGCCTCGGAAATACCGTGGGCGGTGCGATCAATGCAGGCTTCAAAAAGGCTCTTTCCGCTATCGTGGACGGCAACGTGACCACTCTGATCGCGGCACTGGTTCTGTACCTGTTCGGTTCAGGTACAGTCAAGGGTTTTGCAATCACTCTTGCACTCGGTATCGTACTTTCCATGTTCACCGCTCTGACGATCACCAGACTTCTTGTGAAGTCCGTCTATGCGCTCGGTGTGAAGGATGAGAAGTGGTACGGCAAGACCATGCCGAAGAAATCGATCGATTTCCTTTCCAAAAAGAATATTTTCTTTGCATGCTCCGGTGCTGTCATCGTGATCGGTATCCTGTTCATGATCATCAACGGCGCAAAGACTTACGCACTCAACTACAGCCTTGATTTTGTAGGCGGTACCTCCACAGAAGTGGAATTTGACAAGGCATACACAGTCGAGGAACTGGAAGCAGAGGTTCAGCCCGTACTTGCGGATGCACTCGGCATGACCACGACAGGCGTCGTTCTGACACCCGTCATCGGTTCCAACGAAGTCATCGTAAAGACCGTCGAGCTGACACAGGAACAGCGTGCAGCCATGTATGACGCACTGGAAGAGACCTTCGGTGTCGATTCCTCCAGCATCACATACGAAAACATTTCCGGTACGATCAGTGCGGAAATGTCCAGAAACGCGATCGTTTCCGTCGTTCTGGCAACCATCGCCATGCTGCTTTACATCTGGATCCGCTTCCGTGACATCCGTTTCGCAGGTTCATCCGTCATCTGTCTGGTACATGATGCGCTGGTCGTTCTGGCCTGCTATGCGGTATTCCGCTGGACAGTCGGCAATACCTTCATCGCATGCATGCTGACTCTGGTCGGTTATTCGATCAATGCAACCATCGTTATCTTCGACCGTATCCGTGAGAATCTTTCTCTTGCAGGAAAGAATGCGGACTACAGAGAGATCGCGAATACAGCTGTCACCCAGACACTCGGCCGTTCCATCAATACGTCTCTGACAACTCTGTTCATGGTGGCTGCACTTTACATCCTTGGCGTGACCTCCATTAAGGAATTCGCACTTCCTCTGATGGTCGGTATTCTGGTCGGCGGTTATTCTTCCGTCTGCCTTGCAAGCGCGATCTGGTATGTTTTCAAGACAAAGATCACCGGAAAGAAGCAGGCGAAGTAATTCAGCCCGGCAGATCCATGCTGATAACAGATCCTTAAAAGGAACAGAAGACCCTGCCGGAGAAAACTTTCCGGCAGGGTCTTCTGATGAGAGGATGATATGAAATACGAGATTCTGAAAACTGAAGGAAGAGCGAAACGCGCACACATGGAGACCGTGCACGGAACCATCGAAACGCCGGTATTCATGAATGTTGCGACAGTCGCGGCCATCAAGGGCGCAGTCTCAACGGATGATCTCCATGAGATCGGTACGCAGGTGGCGCTTTCCAATACCTATCATCTGCATGTGCGTCCCGGCGACGGACTGATCAAAGACCTCGGCGGCATCCACCGCTTTATGAACTGGGACAGGCCGGTACTCACGGACTCCGGCGGATTTCAGGTGTTCTCTCTGGCCGGGATCCGGAAGATCAAAGAGGAGGGCGTCACATTCCATTCGCACATCGACGGCAGACTGATCTTCATGGGACCGGAAGAGTCCATGCAGATCCAGTCGCATCTGGGTTCGACGATCGCCATGGCTTTTGACGAGTGTCCGCCGGCACTGGCGGACAGAAGCTACATTCAGCCTTCCGTAGACCGGACGACAAGGTGGCTGCAGCGCTGCCGGGCGGAAATGAAGCGTCTGAACAGTCTCCCGGATACGGTGAATCCCGAACAGCTTCTGTTCGGCATCAATCAGGGCGGCATCATTGACGATATCCGGATCGAACACGCAAAGCGGATCACCGACATGGATCTTGACGGTTATGCGGTCGGCGGTCTTGCGGTCGGCGAGAGCCATGAAGAGATGTATCATATTCTGGACGAAGTGGTTCCGTATCTTCCCAAAGACAAGCCGACTTATCTGATGGGCGTCGGCACACCGGAGAATATCATTGAAGGCGTTGACCGCGGCATTGACTTCTTCGACTGTGTCTATCCCAGCCGGAACGGACGCCACGGCCATGTGTATACGCATCACGGTAAACTGAACCTGTTCAACCAGAAGTATGAACGCGACATGCGGCCCATCGAAGAGGGCTGTCAGTGCCCTGCCTGCAGAAGCTATTCCAGGGCTTATATCCGTCATCTTCTGAAGGCGAAGGAGATGCTCGGCATGAGACTTGCCGTGCTGCACAATCTGTATTTCTACAATCATCTCATGGAGGAGATCCGTTCCTCCCTTGACAAAGGTACCTTTAAAGAGTATAAATATAATGTGCTTCGTTCATTATCCGAAGGCGAAGGACAGTGAAAAGAAGCAGGAGGATATTAATTATGAAGAAATTGTTCGGTTATATCGCATTACTGGTGTCTGTATTCATGATGAGCGGCTGTGTCAATTCCGCAACGGCCGAGATGTCTGCCGAAGAGCAGCAGAAAGCAGCGACTTCTTCCATGCTGATGTCCATCGGTATCATGGTCGTATTCTTCGTGATCATGTACGTGATCGCCATCCGCCCGCAGAAGAAGCAGGAAAAGGAACATCAGGCACTTCTTGCCTCCATGGCAGTCGGTGATACGGTCCTGACAACAGCAGGCTTCTACGGCATCGTGATCGATATCACTGCAGATACCGTCATCGTGGAATTCGGCAACAACAAGAACTGCCGCATCCCCATGCAGAAGGCAGCCATTGTACAGCTGGAGCATCCGGAAGGATACGAAGCGGCTCCTGTCAAGACAGAAGAAACAAAGAAGGACGATGCGAAAAAATAATCAGAAATGAGTCCGAGCCCCGTCTTTAAAAAGACGGGGCTTTTTTGCAGCACAAGGGATTCAGTGACTTCGTGCTAGCACGAAGAGGCACTTGAATCCCGTAAGGACATGGAGCACGTAGTGTACCCAAAGGGCATATACGGAATGTACTGTGCAACAGAATCGAGAGGAGGAGTTGGGCTCCTCCTTCTCGATTAAAGCCTGAGAAGTGAAAAAACTTCAATTTACGGAGGAAACGGATGCTGAAAATAGAAAATCTTTCATTTACGGTCGAAGAGGACGGAAAAGAGAAGGAGATCCTGAAAAACATCTCCCTGACTCTTCCGGACAATGAATTTATAGCCATTACAGGTCCGAACGGAAGCGGCAAGTCGACGCTTGCAAGACTGATCGCCGGTATCGAAAAGCCGACAGGCGGAAAGATCTTTTTCGACGGTCAGGATATTACGGATGCATCGGTGACAGAGAGAGCCAGACTCGGCGTGAGCTTTGCGTTCCAGCAGCCTGTCCGCTTCAAGGGCATTCAGGTTTTAGATCTTCTGCGGCTTGCGGCGGGAAAGAAGCTTTCCGCAGCGGATGCCTGCGTATATCTTTCCGAGGTCGGGCTCTGCGCAAAGGATTATATCAACCGGGAGGTCAATGCGTCTCTTTCCGGCGGTGAGTTGAAGAGGATCGAGATCGCGACAGTTCTTGCAAGAGGCACGAAGATGACGATCTTTGACGAGCCGGAGGCGGGTATCGATCTCTGGTCTTTCCAGAATCTGATCCAGGTATTCAAAAAGATGCGTGAGCAGATCCACGGCACGATCCTCATCATTTCCCATCAGGAAAGGATCCTGGATATTGCGGACGAGATCGTGGTGATTTCTCAGGGACAGGTGGAAAAGACCGGCAGGCGGGAAGAACTTCTTCCGGAACTTTTAGGCTCCGGTTCCGCGGTCGGAACCTGCACGAAATTTGAGTAAGGAGGCAGCTATGGACGAGATTCAGAAAAGAATATTATCGGAAGTGGCAGGCCTTTATGACGTGCCCGAAGGCGCCTATAATTTCCGCGTGAACGGGAAGTCGGACGGCAGGAACTCCACCGCAAACATTCAGATCGTTTCCAAGGAGGACGGCAGCGGTATCGAGATCCATATCGCGCCCGGGACAAAGCATGAGTCCGTGCATATTCCGGTCGTGCTTTCACAGTCAGGCATCAAAGAGACCGTCTGCAACGATTTCTTCATCGGTGAAGGCGCGGATGTGCTGATCGTGGCAGGCTGCGGCATTTCCAACTGCGGCGGCGAGGACAGCGAGCACAGCGGTCTCCACCGTTTCGTACTGGAAAAGAACGCACACGTCAGATATATCGAAAAGCATTACGGTGAAGGAGACGGCCTCGGAAAGCGGATCATGAATCCGTCGACCGAGATCACCATGAAGGAAGACTCCTATATGGAGATGGAAATGGTGCAGATCAAGGGCGTGGACTCCACGGAAAGAAAGTCGTTCGCCGTACTGGAAGCCGGAGCCGAGCTTGTCGTACACGAGCGTCTGATGACACACGGCACGCAGAACGCAGTCTCTGAATATCAGGTGGAATTGAACGGCGAGAACGCTTCAACGAATGTTGTGAGCCGTTCGGTCGCCCGTGAGAATTCCACGCAGACCTTCATTTCCAAAATACACGGAAATGCGAAGGCTTCAGGACATTCCGAGTGTGATTCCATCATTATGGACAATGCGAGGATCGCCGCGATCCCCGAGGTCACGGCCAATTCGCCGGATGCACAGCTGATCCATGAAGCAGCGATCGGAAAGATCGCCGGAGAACAGATCACGAAGCTGATGACGCTCGGACTTTCACAGGAAGAAGCGGAAGAGCAGATCGTGAACGGTTTTTTG
>JAZUFC010000010.1:0-2207 GCA_045640465.1 Lachnospiraceae bacterium
GCCGTCCCAGTGTTCCCAGACCGTCGTTGCGCCCTGATTCACGGCATACAGCCAGGAAGGATATTCCTCACGAAGAAGCAGCCTGTAGGCAGTCTCCGCATGACCGTAGTCAGACAGCGCATGCAAAAGATAAGGCGTTCCCACAAAGCCGGTCATCATGTGGCCGTCACGTTCGATCAGCGCATTCAGGTCATCAGCCGTTTTCTGCGGGTCTTCGGATAAGCCGAAACGGATCGCAAGAACGTGCTCCGTCTGTGTCAGATATGACGGATAAGTCTTCCGGAAAGCGCTGACAATGCGTTTGTAAAGCGCTTTATAAGCGGTTACATCTTTCTGAAGCACCTGTCCCGCTTTGACAAGGAGGCTTGTCGAGTATGCATAAAAGGCGCCCGCGATGAAATCGGGACGGGTGGAACCTTTGTAGCTTCCTTCCGGTGCATCAAGCCCGAGCCAGTCCGCAAAGTGCGTTCCGCCGGTCCAGAGATCCGGCCTCGTTGTGCTCCTGCCGATATAATCGACCCATTTTTTCATGGTGTCGAACTGCTCCGCAAGCACTTCTCTGTCACCGTAGGTCAGATACAGCTGCCACGGGATCACACAGGCGGAATCGCCCCAGGCAGCGGAAGAGTCTTCTGCGGAGGCGTGGTCCGGATTCATGGAAAGCGTATAGGTCATTTCTCCGTTTTCCCACTCATGCGCGGCTGTATTGGAAAGAATATCCGGAATGACATGCGGGATCCCGCCGTTTTCATACTGGTCGAGCGTCATGTCGCGAAGCCATTTTTTGAAGAATTTCAGGACATTGAAGTCATAGCTTGCCGCCTTGCAGAACATCTGCGCATCACCTGTCCAGCCGAGGCGTTCGTCACGCTGCGGACAGTCGGTCGGAACATCAAGGAAATTGCCGCGCTGACCCCAGTAGATGTTGGAAAACAGCTGGTTCAGAAGCGGGCTGGAGCATTCCGTGTGTCCGGTCTTCTGCATGGCCGAATAGACTGCGATCGCAGTGAACTGCTCCGGGCGGATCTCTTCGAAGGGCTGCGGCCACTGTTCCAGCTTGATATAGCGGAAGCCGAAGAAGGTCAGGTGCGGATGATAGGTGTTTTCGCCTTCTCTGCAGATGTATTCGATCTCCGCTTTGGCGGAGCGGTAGTTTTCGTTGTAGAAATTGCCGTATTTGTCCGGCATTTCGCTGTGCAGGATCCGGATTCTGTCTCCTTCATGAGCAGTCAGCGAAAATTCGGCATAGCCTGTCACTTCCTGTCCGAAATCCACCAGAATATCACCTGCGGGCGTTTTGTACACGCGGGATGCGGGCACACGTTCCTGCTCGCGGATCTCCTCGCCTTCCTGCGGGATCAGAAGTTCCTTTGTATAGGAAAGGATCTGAACAGGACTGAAATCGTCTTCCGTGACCCGGGCGTCAAAATGTTCGCCGTCATAGATCTCTGAAAAGCGGATCCGGCTGTCTGAGTATTCCCAGGAAGCGTCTGTCAGGACAGCTTCTTCCGAACCGTCTGTATATATAATATGAAGTTCGCCGATAAATGCCTTCGGGCGGATCTCTCGGCCTTTGTCCTCGCCGCGCGTCCAGCCGAGCGGTGAAGAAAACCAGCCGCGGCCGACGCGTACCGTCAGCGTATTCTCACTTCCGAGAAGTTCTGTCACGTCGTAACACTGATACTGAATGCGCTTTTCATAGACAGTCCAACCCGGCGCAAGAACAAATTCACCGACCCGTTTACCGTTTATAAACGCCTCATACACGCCGAGTGCGGATGCATAAAGAACCGCATTTCTGATCTCTTTATCTGTCCGGAAGCATTTCCGGAAAACCGGGACGATATCGTTTCCGAGCGCCGGCGCACAGATCCATTCTGACTGAAAATTCATTGAGTACCTCTTTTCGATTGATTATGTATCTTTACCATAGCACCGCAGCGGGATTTATTCAACCGTAACAGGCAGGCTGCGACAGCAGAACTATGTCAGATTACAAATATAAGCAGAAAAACGACATCGACAAAATATGTTCATTTTTCACAGTGGCAGTTTATGACAGTGATACCGGACTTTTCTATTATCTGGAATATGATACCTGAGTATATGAGCCAACATTCGTTGTCAAAAGGGTATTCATAATATGAATAACAAAATACCGTCAGTTTGAGTAATCAGCTGACGGTATACTCTTACAGGCGTGCCAG
>JAZUFC010000011.1:0-16022 GCA_045640465.1 Lachnospiraceae bacterium
CAACAGTCGCCACTGTATCATAAAAGCCTGTTCCGAAGAACAGCCTGAGCGCAGAGTTTTCAGCCATCGCTTCCGAAAGCGCTTTTTCCATGGACTTTCCCGTCGCCATCAGACCGAACATATCGGGCGAAGCGTCGAAGCTCCAGTCCCAGTCGGGATCATCATCATAGGAGGATGCCCGGTAGACTCTGCCGGCCTCGATCCCGTTCTCCTGCAGAAAACGCGGAATGGCTGCATCCACGGCAGGTTCGAATGCATCTAAAAACGGATCTCCGTCCGCTGATTCCGGAAGGGTGAAGCGTCCGTCATAGCTTCCGAGCTTCAGTCCTCTGTCTTCCAGTCTCCTCGCCCGGAACAACTGTCTGTCCACGCGAAGGCCGGAAGCCAGAAAGATCTCCGCGGAAAGGCCTGTAAAATGACTCAGCTTTCCGGCGATCTCTCTGCGCCTTTTCTCCGGAAGATCGCTTCCGAGATAGAAGGCGGGCACATATTCTTCATACAGGAATGTCCGCACCTCTTTAATCCACGTTGCAAGCGCCGGCTTTTCGCCCTCTGTATAATACCAGTTCATGGCAGAAACAGGGATCAGATCCTTATAGGTACGAAGCGTCGCTTCCGCACTGGAATAGCCGGGACCGATGTTGATGATCCCCCGAAGATCCGCTTCTTCCAAAAGATACCACGCCATTAAAGCAGCTCTTGTGGAGCCGAAGCTCTCTCCGGAAAGATACACGGGAGACTGCTTTCTTCCGTGTTTCGAAAGCCATTCCTTCACAAAACAGGATGCCAGCAGGGCATCTTTGTGATCGCTCAGGAAATGATCCTTTCCGGCAGGATCGGTAAGCCTTGAAAAGCCCGTATTCAAAGGATCGAACATGACAAGATCCGCAATGTCTAAAAGGCAGTCCGGATTGTCCCGAAGACAGCCCCTGTCTTTTCTGTCGGGAAGTCCGTCCTCACCGGGTTTTAAGATCCGCGGCCCGTAAAAGCCGAGATGCAGCCAGCTGCTGGAGGAGGTGGGGCCGCCGTTGAACACAAAGATCACCGGCCGGCCGGACACATCGGAGACATCCTTTTTCAGATAGGAAAAGGAAAAGAAGTCATAAGCCTCCGGACTGTCTCCGCAGTTTACATACAGATCTTCCGCGATCAATGTATATGCCGCCGGTCCCGACGCCGTATGCGCAATCCCCTCATGTTCAAAATGCAGCGGTTCAGTCTTTTCCGTAAACATGACATCACTCCTTCAGATACCGGTCGAACCAGTTGATGATCTCTTCATAATACCGTTTTGCAAGCCGCGGCTCCGACGGCTGATCATGCGCCGTGTGCGGGAAGATCACGAGCCGCACGGGGATCTCCGGATGGATATCCTTGAGAGCCGTATAGAACTGATGCGCACCCTCCACCGGACAGCGAAGATCGTCCTCACCGTGCAGAATGAGAAGCGGCGCCTTCAGATTCTCCGCATAGGAGACCTGTGATTTTGCAATCATTTCCATCATAAATGCTTCGTAGGACTCATAATCGCCGCTTGCAGGCTCCGTCATGTCCGTACTGCAGTAGCTGATCATCTCCGCAGGCATCGACCGCTGCGTAACGAAGCAGCGGAAGACGTCTTCCGTATGAAGCGCAAGCTCATTCGTCATATAGCCGCCGTAGCTTCCGCCGGTCGCACCGACTCTTTCAGAGTCGATAAAATCATACCGCTTTGCGGCCTCCTTCACACACTGCAGCACATCGCGAAATGCCGTCCCGTCCATGGACTTCCGGACATCGGCATGCTCTTTCCCGTAGCCGGTGGAACCGCGCGGATTGCAGAAGATCATCGCATAGCCCGCTGCCGCATAGGCCTGCATCTCGGGTGTAAAGCCGAAGGTGTAGAACGGATGGGGCCCGCCGTGCACATAAAGGATCGCGGGATATTTCTTCCCTGCTTCCATGTCTGCAGGCGGCATGACAAAGGTATGGATCCTGCCTTCGCCGTCCTCCGTATCAAAGAAAAAGTCGTATGTGTTCTGCAGACTGACTTCCTGCAGATAGTCTTCCGCGGACTGTACGGCAGGCGATGTCTCTCCTGTCTGAAGGTCAAGAAGCAGATACTGTTCGGGCGTATCGGGAAGCGACCGGCTGACAAGCGCCTTTCCTTTGGAGGGCCTGCTGAGCCCGTGGCAGACGAACTTGCCGGAAAGAAGCTTTTTCGCATGATGATCGCCCGAAAGTGAGAGTGCATAAAGGACACCCTCTCCCTGCCAGCCGGCATGGAAATAGACCATCTTTCCGTCTTCGGAGATCTGCAGCTTTTCCATTCCGTGTCCGCAGCCTGCGTTATACGGAAACTGCACGCACTGATAGCATTCCTCATCCGGCTCGAAGATCACTTCCGGTCCTTCTCCCGTCACCGGGAACGAGAACAGATGGATCGGCGGATAGCCATAGGCGGAATCTGCCTGCGTATCGAATGCGCCCATAATGACAGCGCTTCCGTCCGGCGTGAAGACCGGCCGCATCGGGTTCGGATAGGACACGATCGGCGGTCCTTCGGAGATCCGCTTCATCTCTCCGAAATTCTCTTCTCTGACGGAGATCAGGAAAAGATCGTACATCAGGGATTCGGATTTTTTGTGCGCGGCATCGCTGACGCAGACAAAGCTTTCCGAGTCGGGCGCCCACGCAGCATGCATGAAATCAAAGGATGCGCCCTTTGTTGCCTTCCGGACTTTCCGGCTTTCGATATCCAGCACAAAAAGATGCTGATGTCCGTCCGGCTGGATATAGCCGAGGCCGTCGAATTTATAGCCGAAATCCTCGATCACGACCGGTTCGTCGGGACGTTCCTGCTTTCTTTCACCGCTGTCGGAGCTGATGGAGGAAGCAAACAGGACCTTCTTTCCGTCCGGTGAACAGAGAGGCTCCATGATCGGGCCCGCAAAATCCGAGATCTTTTCCGCAATGCCCGCAGCGATATCATACAGATACAGCTGTCTTCCGGACTCTTTGGCGGACAGAAACAGCACTTTTTTTCCGTCGTAAGAAAACGAAGGACTTCCTTCGCCTCTTCCGCCGGCCGTGACCTTCCGCATCTCGCCTGTCGAAAGATCCTTCAGTACAATGCCCTGCTTTGAGGATTGATATAATACAAGCCCGTTCTTTGCGGAGTAATCCCCTCCGCCGAGTTCTTCGATCTCTCTGATATCCGTAAATAAGGGGAGCCGTTTACGCATGAGACACCTCCTTTTCCTGAAGATACCGGACGAACCAGTTCAGCATTTCACGTAAGTGCCGCACCTGGTTATACAGCTTTCCGGTCCTGGTCAGTTCATGATTTTCCAGCGGGAAGCGCACGAGCCGCACAGGGACCTCGGGATTCCGCTCTTTCATCGCAATAAACAGCTGCTCTGCCTGCTCAAAGGTGCAGCGGTAGTCTCTTCCGCCGTGCAGGATCAGAAGCGGGATCTTAAAATGATCGATATAGCTGATGATATTATCCTTCGCCCTGTCTTCAAAGACCGCGCGCATTTTGAAATCCGCCGGTACCGGTCTTGAAGAGATGAAGCCCTGATCGCCGGTGCCGTAGGAGGTCACCGGATTCACGAGACTTCTCTGCGTGACTGCCGCGGCAAAAAGCGTCGTCCGGCCCATCAGCTTGTTCGTAAGATAGCCGCCGTAGCTTCCGCCGGTCACACCGATTCTGGAAGGATCGATGAAGTCCTGAGAGACCGCATCGTTTACGATCGCTTCGACGTCCTCGACGATCTCCGGATCCCAGCAGATAATGTTTGCCATATAGGAACGGCTGAAGCCGCTGCTTCCGCGGACGTTCGGGCAGATCACCGCCATACCTGCGGAGGAAAGCGCATGGAACTCATGCCAGTAAGCCGCCGCGTACATGGTATCCGGCCCGCCCTTGATGTCCAGAACAGCAGGATATTTTTTTTCCGCCTCTTCATTTACGGGATGCCACAGAAAATAGTGAAGCAGCTCTTTACTGTCCTTCGACATCACGCTGTGCTCCGTTACGAGCGGGAACTCATATTCACGGAGCCATGCGTTTTTGTCCGTGATCTGTTTTCCTTCATAGAAAAGCTCCGCGGGATGCGTAAAGTCTCCCTGCAGGATCACGGGAGCATCGTCTTTGTCAAGGCAGAAGCCCTGAATGTCCGTTTCTCCCAAAAGCACCGTTTCGACCTTGCCCGGTTCGTTTTTGCCGAGCGGAAGTCTGTAAATGCCGGTGTGTCCTTTGGAGCCGGAAAGAAAATACAGATATTCTCCGTCATGCGAAAGAACCTGTCCGTACGGATTCTGACCGTTTTCTGTTCTTCCGGCGATCAGAAGAGAGGAGCCGAACGCAGTCTGATCATCCCAGTCGCCCAAAAGCTTCACGGCTTCCTTTGTCTTCAGATCGACTCTGTAGGGCACAAGCACCGTACTGTAATCTTCATACGGCGCAAACGTCATCGTAATGAGGCTCTGGTCATCCTTCGAAAAAAGAGGCGGATGCTCGTCATACACGCCGAGGTCTTCCGTGATCTGCACAGGCTTTAAGTCACTTGCGGAAGCGGTGAAGAGCTCCTTCTGGAAGCCTTTCGCCTGTCCGTAGGGCCGGACACAGAACGCGACCGTCCTGCCGTCATGAGACCACGAAGGCGTGAACGCCTCGTGTCCGTCCGTGTCGATGATCTCCTTCCGGCTTCCGTCAAACGAGAGGACGCCCACATGGGAGAACTCGCCCTTTCTCATGCCGTACCATTCATCCAGCTTGTAGGTCAGGTCCTCCGCTTCATAAGGCGTATATTCCAGTTCGTCCTCCCAGACCTTCTTTTCTTCCGGACTCATTTCCGTAAAAGCCAGGCCCGAACGGACCTCCTCCGGCCACAGGACCGCTTCAAAGACCGCCGCATTTTCATCCGGTGAGAGCCGGTAATTCTTTATGCCGTGACGCAGTGAGGAAAGCTGCCTCTTTTCGCCGCTTTCAAGATCCTCAGACCAGATCTGTTTCTCGCCGGATGCATCGGAAAGATACAGAAGCGTCCGCCCGTCTTTCAGAAAGACGGCCTGATCCGCCCGTGCAAGCAAAAGATGCGGGCATTCCGAAAACGTTCCGTCTTCCTGTCTTCGGAAAACAGAAACAGCAGGGATATGATCCCCGCTTGTTTCCTCCGCTGTTCTGACCGTGCATGCGATCAGGTCTTTATCCTGCGAGACCGCAGGCCATGACAGATAGGAGAACCGTTTCAGGTCCTCCGGTAAAAACAGTTTCTTCATTTCACACATTCCTGATAGACCATTTTTGCGCTTGCCACGTCTTCGACCGCCAGTCCCAGCGCGTCAAAGACCGTGATATCCTCATCTGAGACTCTGCCTTCGCATCTTCCTAAAAGCAGCTCGCCGACAGAACCGATGATATGATCCTCTTTGATCAGACCTTCCGCAAGCGGGACCAGATATTCACCGCTCTCCTTCACGGTGGAAGGCGTATAGTCGGAATACAGACGGGATGCCGCGATCAGATCGGATGCGACCTCTCTTGTCGCAGGCGTAAACGTACCGACTGCATTGATATGCACACCGGGCTTTACCATATCCTTTGTAAGGTAGGCTTCCTTTGCGGGACAGACCGTGCAGATGATATCCGCTTCCTTCACCGCTTCTTCAACAGATGCACATACGGCCGCGCGGATCCCGTACTTTTCACGGACCTCTGCCGCATACTTTTCCGCCGCAGCGGCATTGATGTCATAGACATAAACGTCCGTAATATCACGGACACAGCGAATCGCGGAAAGGTGCGAACGCGCCTGCGCGCCGCCGCCGATGACTGCCATCACATGCGCATCCTTTTTTGCCAGCAGATCCGTCGCCACCGCCGATGCCGCACCGGTACGGATCTCCGTAACACTGCCTGCCTCAATGAGCCCCGCAACTGTGCAGTGTTCAGACTCGAACAGCACGATATAACCGATATGGGAAGGATATTCCGTGCCCATGTTCGGCGCATAAGCCGAGATCACCTTGGCGCCGAAATAGTCACCGACGTATGCCGGCATAAAGCCGAAGACCGCCGTGTTCGGCATGGTGCAGAGAAGCCTCTGCGGCATCGCGCACCGGCCTTCTTCGAGATCCGTAAACGCCTGTTTCATGGCTTCGATACATTTTTCCGGAGTCAGGATCTTTTCGACCTGCTCTTTTTCTATTACGATCATTGTCCGCTCCTTTACACTGTATTCCTTCAATCAAAGGAAAATGCCTGTTTTTTCAGTCCGCTTCCGGCTTCGCGTCACTTCCGCCGTCTGTCAGAATTCCACCTTTTTTCCGCTCTTGTAAACGGTAAGCTCCTTTTTGTACAGGACGGAAATGTCCTCGTCCGGTTTTCCGTCCGCCAGTACCAGATTCGCCTTCTTTCCGGCTTCCACGGTACCGACTTCATTGTCGATATAAACGATCTCCGCCGCATTCTTTGTTGCCTGCAAAAGAAGATCCAGATCCGTCATGTGACAGTACTGTTTTCTGTATTCAAATTCGATACCCTGTTTATACTGCTTGGAGGAACCGCCGCAGTCCGTACCGTAGCCGATCTTCAGTCCGGCTTCGTATGCTTTCCGGATGACCTCGCCTTCATACTCCAGCATCGGCGTAAGCCGTGCCAGCCAGAATGCACGCTCCTCGGGATCCTCCTGACTTACGAAGCAGGCCGCAAGTGTCGGGACCAGACAGGTCTCGGGCTTCGTCTTCAGATATTCGATCGTCTCATCGCTCATGTAGGTGCAGTGCTCCAGCGTATGAACACCCGCATCGATGCAGGCGCGGATCGCGCTGTCCGCATGACAGTGCGCCGCCACATAGGTATCGTGCATTTCGGCAGTCTCCACCGCAGAGCGGATCTCGTCGAAATACATGATCGGATGCGTCGGATGGCCCTTCGGATCTCCTGCGGAGCCGGAGGCATAGATCTTGATAAAGTCAACACCCTTTGCAACTTCCTTATGAACCGCCTTGCGCATTTCATAAGGGCCGTCCGCCGCCACGACGCCTTCATCCGCGTCATAACGTTCCGGTGCGTACAGAGAGGAGGTGATCTCGCTTCCGCAGGCCAGCACATCCGGTCCCGGAATCACATTTCTTGCGATCATCTCACGGGTATAAACAGCGGCATGCATCGGACTTCCGCAGTCGCGGACCGTGGTGAAGCCGTGCTGCAGGTAGGTCTTCACCTGCTCTGCGTAGCGTGAGAGCACGAACATCGGATCTCCCTCCGGGAAGAAGCCGCCCTTGTTCGCCATGCCCATGCCGATATGGGTGTGCAGATCGATGAGACCCGGGATCAGTGTTTTCCCGCTGCAGTCGATCGCCTCCCGATCGTCGGACGGCACCGCGGAAACCTCTGTGATCCGGTCTCCTTCGATCTTTACAAAGCCGTCTTCTGTTCCGGTTCCGCCGCTTACTTCGGGGATCAGACGTACATGATTCAGTATCATTTTATTCCTCCGTATATTCTGTTCTGTTATATGAATATCGTCCCTGACGGACGCCTGTTGTCAAAATCATTGATGGCCGCTCAGATGCCCCGGAAAGCTTTGATGAGCCTTTCCATGGCGGCCTCTGTCTGCTGCCTGGTACTTCCGAGATTCATTCTCGCATAGCCTGCGCAGCCCGGCCCGTATTCCGTTCCTTCATTGATGTGAAAGAGCGCCTTTTCAAGAAGCATGTCACTCAGTGCCTCACCGGAAAGACCGGTCTTCCTGAAATCGATCCATGCCGTAAAGCCTCCGGTGTTTTCCATTACCCGGAAATCCGGCAGATAATTTTCAAATGCTTCGTGGACGATCCGCGAATTTTCACGGATCACATCCGTCACCGCGAGCAGCCACTCATAGCCCTCGTCCGTATACGCGCCGACTGTCGCCGCATACGCCGCCGGATCGATGCTGCCGTAATGGTCTCTGGTTCTTCTGTCCTTAAATGTCTCCCGAAGAGTCTCATCGGGAATGATGATATTGGCGTGATTCACGCCGGTCAGGCTGAAGGCTTTTCCGAGTGAAGTGGATGTGATCGCATACCTTCTGCCTTCTGGGATGGATACGTAAGGAGTGACCTGTTTTCCTGCAAGCAGGATCTCCGCAAAGATCTCGTCGGAAAATACAATGGTGCCGTATTTTGCGGACAGCTTTGCGACCTCAGTCAATTCCTCCCTTGAAAAGATCTGACCGCTCGGATTCAGCGGATTGCAGATCACGAGAAGCCGGTTCTTCGGATCCTTCATCAGTTTCTCCAGACCGGGAATGTCCATTTCATAGCTGTCTCCTTTACGGATCAGCGGATTATAGACCGTGCCGCGGTACAGGCGGTCCGCCGCCTGCTTGTAGCGGTCATAGAACGGGGGCTGAACGATGATGTTTTCGTCTTCCTTTACAAACGCGCGGATGCAGGTTGCAACGGACATGATCGTGCCGTAGGCTGTCACGATCCACTCAGGGTCGATGTCAAAGCTGCGGGCTTTTTTCATCCAGTTCACGACATGCTCAAGATAGTATTCATCCGGCAGAGAAAACGCAAACAGACCGTTTTCTGCAAGCCGGATCACGGCTTCCCGGATCGACGGCGCCGTGCCGAAATCCATTTCCGCCGCGATAAATGATGTGATCCCCTTTTCTTTCAGAATATCAGGGGTCATCCACGTTTTCAGAGTACCGAGCTTTTCATGACTCGCTGCCGTTTCAAAATCGAACATCATCTGCTCCGTTTCCGTCCGGCAGGTTTCTGCCGGAAACTCTGGTTTTATAAACGCGGCGCCGTGCCGCAAAGCACAGCGCCGCATCCGTTCGTACGATCATTACTTCAGATCAGCGAAGGTGAAGTCACAGAACATATCACCGTCCAGAACATTTACGATGGTATCTCTGTATACATAATAGTTGTTTTCCCATGTGATCATCAGATCCATCATGTTGTCTGTCCAGTACTGTGCCAGAACAGCTTCCGCATCCTTACGCTCTTTCCATGTAGGAGCAGAGATCGCATTCAGATACAGTTCATGATATTCTTCGTCATTATCATAGGAGACCGCGCTGCCCTGTCCGTAAACGGAATCATACAGCTGGAACAGTCCGACATAGTCCAGAGAGAACGAGTTGCCGCCCTTCCAGAAGTCGTAGTCACGGCTCATTGCCTTGCCGATCATTTCCATAATGGGTTCCATATCCAGTTCGCACTTGATGCCGAGGTTCTTATCCCACATATCTGCGATCGCGTTCAGGCACTTTACGTTGCCTTCCGAATCAAATGCAAGCATGGTGAATGCCGGGATCTCGCTGACGTCGGAAACACCGATCTCGTCCATAGCCAGTGCCAGGAATTCCTGTGCCTTTTCCGTATCTGCGGTGACGTTGAGTTCGCCGTAGCTGTATTCATTGTTAAAGAGATCGTCTGTACCCATTTCGGTATCCGGAACTGCCTTGGATGCCGGCGTATCATTTGTGAAGATCGCAGCAACCAGTGCGGTACGGTCAAGACCATAGGACAGTGCCTTACGGAAGTTGACGTTGGACAGCCACTTGGCAGTCTCTTCCGTCTTACCCATTGAGTTCAGATGCAGGCTCTGTGTTCCGGGATAATCTGTCATGTAGGTCATGCCGGGAAGCTCCAGAGCGGAATCACGGTACATTGCATTGTTGAACAGACCTGCGTCCAGTGCATCGGTAGCCATCATATCGATTGCGGTATCGTTGACAGCGCCGGCAACCTGTGTGATCTGGTCGAGCTTGATCTCTTCTGCGTTCCAGTAAGCGGGGTTCTTGACCATAACGATCTCTGCGTCATGTGTCCAGGATTCCAGCATGAAGGGGCCGTTTCCTAAGAAGTTTTCAGCCTCTGCGCCGTATGCTTCGCCGCAGGACTCTACGAGTGCCTGGCAGACAGGTGCATAGATGTAGGAGACGAAATTCTTTTCATACTGCGGGAAATTGAAGGAAAGCTTCAGGGTGTACTCGTCAACGACTTCGATACCGAGGTCTTCTTCGGAGCCTTCACCGTTCATATAAGCTTCCGCACCGACAAGATCGGCAAGGCTTGCCATATTGTCCAGCGCATTTTCCGGATTGATCAGTCTCTTCAGCGTATAAGCCATGGTCTCGGCGGTAACAGGTGTGCCGTCAGAGAAGGTGCTCTCTCTTAAATAGAATGTCCAGATCTTGGAATCTTCGGAGACATCGTATTTCTCTGCAATACCGGGAACGATCTCGCTGCCCTTGGTTCTTAACAGCGGCTCGATCATCAGGCTGACCGGTGTGATGGATGCATCGTCGTTGGTCATGCCGAGGTCCAGAGTGGAAGCATCGTAGCCCATACCATAGCTGATTGCCTTGAAGGTCTCTTCAGCGGGTTCTCCGTCTGTAGGAGCCTCTTCGTTTCCTTCGTCTTCCTTTACAGAATTATCTGCCTTGGAAGGTTCATCTGTGCCGCCGGGTACTGTGCAGGCTGCAAGTGTGCTGACAGCAAGCAGCAGAGCCAGAAGAAGAGCAGCAAACTTTTTGATCTTCATCATTTTTCCTCCTAATGGATATTTTATAATAATTCCGGAATCTGCCGGATTATTAACGTGTAAGTTCCTCCGCCAGATGGCAGGCAGCCATGTGACCGGGCTCGATCTCCCGGAGCACGGGCTTCTCATTCCGGCAGATCTCTTTTGCGTACGGACATCTGCCCGCAAACGGACAGCCCGCAGGAAGGTTTACGGGACTCGGCACATCACCTGTCAGGATCTCACGCTTTCTTTCCCGTTCCACCGCCGGATCTGCGATCGGGATCGCGGAAAGAAGCGCTTTGGTGTACGGATGACAGTTGTGCGTATAGATCGTCTCGCCCGGGGCGATCTCCATGATCGAGCCTAAATACATGACGGCGATCCGGTCCGCAATCTGACGGACCATGGAAAGGTCGTGCGTAATGAAGATATAGGCAAGACCGAGCTCGTTCTGAAGCTGCTTCAGAAGATTCACGACCTGCGCCTGGATCGATACGTCCAGTGCGGAGATCGGCTCGTCGCAGATGATCATTTCCGGTTCCACCGCAAGCGCTCTTGCAATGCCGATCCTCTGACGCTGTCCGCCGGAGAATTCATGCGGAAAGCGGTTGGCGTGCTCCCGGTTCAGACCGACCATTTTAAGAAGCTCCGTGATACGGTCTTCTCTGTCTTTTCCGCTGTACATGTGATGGATGTCAATGCCCTCTGCGATCGTATCGGCAACGACCATCAAAGGATCCAGCGAAGCGTACGGATCCTGAAAGATCATCTGTGCCTCCTTGCGGTAGCGCAGATTCTCCGCTTTATTGTACGTCCAGACGTCTCTTCCTTTATAGTAGATCGTGCCCTGTGCGGGCTTTTCCAGTTTCAGGATCGTCCGGCCGAGCGTGCTTTTTCCGCAGCCGGATTCACCGACAAGACCGATCGTCTCGCCCTTGTGAAGCTCCAGACTGACGCTGTTCACAGCCTTCAGGATCCCGCCCTTGACTTTGAAATGGGTGCTGAGATCGTCTAATTTCAGAATGACTTCCTGTTCCATCACGCATCCCCCTTCAGATTCACGTCTTTTTTGCAGGCCGGATGATTCAGCCAGCAGGCTGCATAATGCTCCGGCTCTTCAAAATTCTGAAACTCCGGCATCCGCTTTACGCAGATATTCATCGCATAGGGACATCTTGCCGCAAACGGACAGCCGGCAGGCGGCGCGATCAGATCGGGCGGTGTGCCGGGGATCGAATGCAGCTCACCCTCCGTCTTTTTGTCAAGACGGGGAACCGAATTCAGAAGCCCCACCGTATAAGGATGCTTCGGATTGTGGAAGACCGCGTCCGCGTCTCCGTGCTCCATGATCATGCCCGCATACATGACATAGATCCGGTCCGCCATATTGGCGACCACACCCATGTCGTGCGTGATCAGTACGATTGAAGCATCCGTCTTGTCCTTCAGACCCTTCATAAGATCAATGATCTGCGCCTGCACCGTCACGTCGAGCGCCGTGGTCGGTTCATCCGCAAACAGGACCTTCGGATCGTTGATGAGGGCCATGGCGATCACGATACGCTGACGCATGCCGCCGGAAAGCTGATGCGGGAACCGCTTCATGTTTTCCTCGGGATTCGGAAGAGAGATCATTTTCAGGATCTCGACCGCTCTCGCCTCCGCCTCCTTCACAGTCACTTTATGATGCTTTCTGTATACCTCGATGATCTGCTTTCCGACCGTCATTGTCGGATTCAGGAAGGTAAAAGGATCCTGGAAAATGATGGAGAGCTTGTCGCCCTGGATCTTTCGCATCTCCTGAATGGTCTTCGGGATCAGATCCTCCCCTTCAAAGATCACTTCGCCGCTTTTCACGCGGGCTTCCTTTTTATTCATGCCGAGCGCCGTCTGGATCGACACGGTCTTGCCACAGCCGGATTCGCCGACGATCGCAATGGTCTCGTGAGCGTTCAGATACCAGCTGACGCCCCGGACCGCCTGTACTTCTCCCGCAAAGGTATCAAAGGAGACTGCCAGGTTTTTCACTTCAAGAATCTTTTCTTTATTTTCCATACACAGTTCTCCGTTTTATTTCTGAAGCTTCGGATCAAGCGCATCCCGGAAGCCGTCGCCCATCAGGTTGAAGCAGAGCATCGTAATACTGATCAGCGCACAGGGGATCAGGAACTGGTACGGATGATATTTGAACACCGCAGCAGCTTCCTTGATGAGGGATCCCCACGAGGGATTCGGCGGAACGACGCCGAGGCCGATATAGCTTAAAAAGGCTTCCGCAAAGATCAGGCTCGGGATCGTCATTGTCATGCCGACAACGAGCTGTCCCATGATATTCGGAAGAAGATGCCTGACGATCATTCTTGCGGGAGATGCGCCGAGCGCCTTGCTGGCCGTGACAAACTCACGCGATTTGATCTGCAGGAACATGCCGCGGACCGAACGCGCCGGTCCCATCCAGCCTGAAATGCACATGCAGATGATCAGCACACTGATCTTGCCGGAGCCTAAGACGAGCGTCAGAAGCGTCAGGTAGATCAGGCTGGGAATACCCATCAGAATATCGATCGCCCGCATGATGATCATGTCGAGCTTACCGCCGTAGTAGCCGGAAATGCCGCCGATGATCATGCCGATCACATAAGAGATCGCGGTCGCGATGACGGCGATCAGAAGGGAGACTCTGCCGCCGATCCAGCATCTCGTCCACATATCTCTGCCGAGGGAATCCGTACCGAACCAGTTGTCCGCGTTCGGAGACATGTCAAGCTTGGCATAGTCGTTGCTGTAATAGTCGTACCGATTCATCGCCGGTCCGAAGATCACGAAAAGGATCAGGATCAGCAGAATACAGGCACTGATGAGGGCAGCCTTGTTCTGCCGGAAGGTCCTCCAGACGTTTTTCCAGTAGGTAGTCGGTTTTCTGACGAGGTCGTCTCCGGAAAAATGGCCGGGTGTGACCGGATCGAAATCACCGGATGCAAATTCCGCCTCAGAGGGCTGCAGATTCTGATTGTTCTTCTCTTCCATAGCTCCTCCTTTCTCAGTCCACACGGATTCTCGGATCGATAAATCCAAACGCCACGTCCACCAGCAGATTCAAAGTGACCAGTACGCCGCCGTAAAAGATCGTCGTCCCCATGATCACGGGATAATCCAGCGATGTGATCGAGTCCACAAAATATTTGCCGAGGCCGGGGATCAGGAAGATCTGCTCGATGACAAAGGAACCCATCATGATACCGGCAATATTGGTGCCGAGGTTTGTCATGGTCGGAATCAGGGAGTTTTTCAGCTCATGCCGGAAAATGACCTCTGCATTGTTCAGACCCTTCGCTCTTGCGGTCTTGATATAATCCTCCGTGCTGACCTTCAGCATGCTCGCGCGCATCGAACGGGTCATGCCCGCGATATCACCGAGCGCCAGACAAAGCGCCGGCATGACGATCTCTTTCCAGGTACCCCAGCCGGTGACCGGAAGCAGTTTCAGCTTGACACCGAAAATGAAGCGGATCAGCGGACCTAATACCATGGACGGAAGTGCGACGCCCAGGATCGCTACGATCATCAGAAGGAAATCCGGAAGCTTTCCGCGGTTCTGCGCACAGATCGCACCGAAGATGATGCCGATGATCTCACCGAAAAAGGTCGCGATCAGGCCGAGCTTTGCAGAGACCGGGAAGGTCTCCTTGATAATGGTCCAGACACCCCGCCCGTTCTTTGTAAAGGAGGTACCGAAGTCGCCCTTCAGGAGATTTCCCATATAGGTGAAGTACTGCTTCCAGACCGGCTTGTCCAGCCCGTAGTATTTCACCTGGATCTCATGTACGTAAGGCTTCATGGATTCTCTGGCGAACGGATCACCCGGGATCAGTTTCATCAGGAAGAAAGTCAGCGTCGCCAGAATGAACATCGTCACAATGGCGATCACAACCTTCTGCAGGATATATTTCAGCATTCTCATAGAGCGTTGTTCCTCTCTTTTTCGTTCATTCGCCGCTCACCCTCAGCTTTCCGACGCGGAGCGCGCAGGAGCCGATACCGAAATTCTGTAAAAAGTTCATCAGGTGGATCTGACAGACGTTTCCGACCTCGGATACGTTTTTCAGCATCTCCCGGAAATTTCCGGACATGTTGAGTCCCTTGACCGTTCCGCATTCCTTTCCGTCCCGGATCAGAACACCGTGGCAGGGAACGCTGAAGTTTCCGGAGGAGATATCCAGCGAGTGGAACAGGTCAAAGTACTCCGTGATCAGGATCCCGTCCTTCATGTGCGCCTCCATCTCTTCAAGAGACGCTTCTCCCGGCCTGATGATGAAATTCTTCGGCGTGACCAGAATATCCGTTGCGATATTTCCGAAAAGAAGCGGTCTGCGGCCGGCATTTCCGGAAGCGGGGACCTGCATCTTTTCCGCACCTGTCCGGTTGGAAAGAAGACCTGCAAACACGCCGTCACGAACGACTTCCGTTACGCTGCCTTCCGTCCCCTCGCAGTCCGCATACATCGGATAGCCGCCCTTCGGACAGGGCTCGTCCGTAACGGTAAGGCAGTCCCCGGCGATCTTTGTTCCGAACAGGCCCGCAAGCGCCGCACCGCCGTCTGCATGCCGGACGGTGGAAAACTCCTGCCATGCCGTCATGAACATCTGCGAGACCGCTGCCTCCGACAGGATGACCTCCTGTTCGCCGGATACAAAGCCCGTTCCCGGGCAGGAAAGAAGCTGCATTCTCTTTTTCAGATCCGCCGTGAAAACGTCCAGATCAAATTGCGAGGGATCATCCGCCATAGCGTCGTTCGAAACCATTTCCCCGTCCAGAATGCAGGATGCGGAAAGGATGAACACCGGCTTTACAAAGCCCACATCCATTCCGTAGGAATTGACTGTATGCTGGCCGTATGCTTCCGCCTGAAGTTCAAGGATCAGCCGGAAGGAGACGCCGGAATCCTTCAGTCTTTCAAGGATCCCGCTGTACAGACCGGAAATGCAGTCCTTCAGCTGATCCATATCGGGAAGTTTTTCTTCATCGCAGATCACCTTCCGCACAGGTTCTCTGCACATGCTCTCCGCTTCGTCCATATCCGAATAGAGACTGTTTTCGTAGGCCTGATGCAGGATCCTGTCCGGATCGTCCATGATATTCTGCGTGTAGGCATAACCGGTCTTTTCACCGGATACGCGGATAAAAAGCTCTGTTTTTTCCGAAAAGCCCGCGGCCGACGTTTTTCCCTCCCGGACGGAAATACTCCTGACAGTATGAGTCTCGGCGTTGACTTCGGCTTCGCATGCTCCTTCGGGAAGTCTCTGAAAAGCCTCTTTGTATGCATCAAGAGAGATCATGCTTCTGTACCTCCCACATTCATTTCGCTGATGCGGAACCTCGGTTCGGATGCGGTCGTCTGCACAAGGCCGGACGAAGCGCCGCAGAAGCCGCCGCCGTCATCCATCACGAGCGTCTTTCCTACACGGTCCACACGCCGGATCAGTTCCGTCGGATCTCCGCCTAA
>JAZUFC010000012.1:0-7588 GCA_045640465.1 Lachnospiraceae bacterium
CCAGGTTCCGTGCTTCGCACCCCCGCCTGGCGCCTGCATTCGCATTCTCATGGAGATAGATCTCCACTTTCATGATATCAAAAGGAGCACGACTCCGGCGGAAGCAATGAGCGCTGCAGCGATCTCATACCGGTAAGCAGACAGAAACGCTTTGATTCCCGACGGTTTCTCTTCACGCCCGTTCTGATATCCGCCTCTTCCTCCCGAAGTGCCGAAACCGGTCTCATCATCATCTTCCTCCTGATCGTCTTTATACCGGTGCGGACTGTGCTCCGCCTCTTTTCCGGACCGGGAATATTCTTCTTTTCTCCATCTGTCGAATGCACTGATCTCAGGTGCGGTCTGAAGGCCCAGTTCCTCCATCGTTTCTTCGATTTCATCCTGATATACAGGCGCTTTTTTTATCCCGAACCCGCCGGCGGAACCGGACATACTGACACGTTCGTTTCCCCGGAAATTCCGATCCAGAAAATCCCTGCGGTATCCGGCCAGCGATTTCAGTGTTGTATTGCTGCCAAGCGAAAACCGGTATACCCCGTACAGAAACAGAATGTCCTGATCCGTTTTCGGCTTCAGCGCTTTCAGAAAATATTCCATCATGCTGCGCACCGATTCCCTGAAAGTACTTTTCTTTCCGGGATCGTAGCAGAAATGAACCGTTCCCTCTTCTTTTCTGATAAAGATCATTTCCGGCTCCAGATGAAGCTTATCCTGTGAAAGCAGATGCTCAAACAGAACATCGCTCAGATGATCCATTGAAGCGATGATCTGCTGAAAACACTCCGGAAAGATATCCTCATTTTCACATTCCTTTACGGAAACCAGACCGGAGACCGTATAATCATACTGCGTTTTTCCGTCCTGATTCCGGACCGAGACCGGAAGAAGTCCCCATGGCTGATTGTTCTGTATCATCCGGATCTCATAAACACTGTCCGTCTCCTCCTCTTCCTCCAGCCGCAGAAAACGGTTCAGTACATCATCTATGATCTCAAAATTCATCCTTTTCTATACGATCCTGTAAGACGACAGGATCTTTCCTTTCTCCCCGGATCCGCCGGGGCTTTAAGTCTGTCTCCGATGCGCTTTTCAGCTTCAGAGACAGCAGGTCTTCTCTTATCTTCCGGATCATTCTTCCTCTTTCTGTTCCGAAAAGACTCTGCGAAGTCTGATCTGCATGTCATAAGGCATACTGCGTTCAACCCTGACTTCTGTCTTTACCGCTGCCGCATCCTCACCGAAAAAAGACAGCCACCGTCTGCCGGGAAAAGGAAAAACGCCCTCCGCGACCAGTACGATCTCTTTTTCAGAAACAGAAAGTTCCGCTGTCCGGAGTTCTGTCATGCACATTCTCTTCTGCGCAGCTGTACGAAATGCTTCCTGAAGTGCTTCCTTCTCCCCTTTCCCGAAAGAGCGGGAATGCTCCTCCCCTCCGATCCTTCCGGTCTGTATTTCTCCATCCTGAAAAACCGGTTCTTCGGACATACAAAGCACTCTTTCCGCATAATCCGCTGCCATCGCATACAGAACAGCCCTGTCATTCAGAAAAAAAGCCATATATAAAACAGCTGTCAACAGCGCTGCCGTGATCGTCATAATGTATGCCGCTTCAAGTGTATAGCTGCCTCTCAGGAATCTTTCCGGCATTTATCCTCCTGTCATACAGAGGATCTGACTGCAAAAAGAAACCAGTCCGAGAAAAGGGGCGAACGGCAGCCTGGTCTGAAACGGGCATTTGCGGATGATCATATATACCGCCCCGAATACGCCTGCCAGCGCAGCGGCCGCCGTCACGTATACAAGTGTTCTGATCCCGCCGCACCAGATGCCGAGCGCAAGGATCAGAAAACAGTCTCCCCGGCCCACATTTCCTTTTACCGCATGCGAAATACCGAAGAAAACGAGTCCGGCCCCGGCTCCCGTGATCATTCCGGCAGCAGAAAGCCTGTGTAAAAGAATGCTGACCGCTGTCCCTGCCGCCGCAAAAATGATGATAAATCTCACCGGCAGCTCCATCCTGATCAGATCGGTCATCATGCATGGGATCATCAGCACCGCCAGTCCCGCAAGTGTGATCCATTCCTCTTTCATACTCTTTTTCAGTTCCTCTCCTGTTATTCCTGCAATGCCATCCTGCAGCATTTTTCTTTTCACCGCCTGACACAAAATGTCTTCCACCCTTTCTCCGTTATCCGGTCAGGTGTCAGCCGCTTCTGTTTTCTGCACACTTGCTGCAGCAGGGCATTCCCTGTTCTTCCGCCTGCCGGAGAGTTATATCCTTTACTCCCCTTTTCAGTGCCGTACAGTTACGGCTCAGATGATAGCATTCACCGTAAGTCGTATAATACAGTATCCGGCTCTCTGCCTCATTCTGCTGTATTTTATCCGCACTGCAGCAGTAAGAGCACGGATCATAGATCTCTCCGGAAGCATTCCGTTTTCTGCCGATCTCATCCCGGCTGCAGCTGTGAACCGAAGGATTCAGATAACTGCAGCTGACAGAAGTATGATATACTTCCCCGTTTTCCGTCACATAAACCGGCTTTTCTTTCCCTGAAGTTCTGTTTTCCGCCTTTCCCGTAAAGCGTCTGCATGTGCTCCGCTGCGTGATGCGGGTTCGAAACACAGCTCCCGGAAAATAGGGAAGATTCAGATAGTAAGACGCAAGAAGCGTCACTTCCTCTTCACGATCTCCTGCGGTCTCAAAAAAAGAGATCCCTTCTGCGCCGTCTCTGACAGTCAGTTCTCCGCTCCATCCGTCTTTCAGTTTTTCCCGGATCTTCCTTTCGGAAAGCAATTCCTGCACACCTCCTGATGCTTTGCTTTTTACGGTCTCTTTCATCAGAAGCTGAAGCTTGAGCTCCGCAGACAGCAGTCCGAAAAGCAGCAGAAAGGCACTCATGAACATCAGACATACCGGCAGTGCGACAGCCGCCTCGACTGTCAGACTTCCTTCTGCATATTCCGGAAAGGCGGTGAAAAGAATGCTGCTTTTTCTGTCGAAGGCATGACAGTTATTCTGATTCTTTTCTCTTTGCGGTTGTTCCGGCTTGCACGGGGGAGTGCTGTAAAAACATGAAAGATGAATCTTTTCTGTTCTGTTCTTTTTTCTTGAAAGCAGCACCCTTTTCACCGCCTTTCCATGTGTTAGTATCCTGATACCGCACCGCTTCCTGCCCCTGCAGGAGCAGGCTCCCGCAGAGCACTCGACCTTTTGCCTTTGGTATCATATCAATATACAGCGGAAAAACACGCCTCCCAGGAGTAACGCGTTCCGCGCTTTCCCATGCTTTTTGACCAGACAGGCAGCGCCGTGAACAGAGGTTCCGCATAAAAGCATACATGCACCGATACTCCGTAAAGCTGCGACATCATCAGAAAGCCCGGCTGTTCCTGCCGCATTTTCAGCTGGATCATATCCATTGCCCTTAAACAGAGTTCAGGAATCGGCTGCAGATAAAGAAACATTCTGAGAAAGTCCCGGTAATCCATTCCGTTTTCGACCTCCTTTCCGGATGTCCGGATCCCCAGAAGATAAGCCGCCGCCTGCCCCATGCTGAGATTCCAGCTTTCCTCTGTCTTTACTGCTGCGATCTTTTTTCCGGATAAAAGCATTTTCACCTCCAGAAGTGATTCGGCATAACACCATCCGGCTTCCAGCGCCAGCTGAAAAAACGGCACCAGTTCTTCCTGCCCGCAGAGAAGTGCCATAAAAGATGCGATCTCACAGCATTTCTCCGCCTTTTCGGATGAAGTCAGATAAAGAAGATTCACACCTTCCCGGCTCCATAAGATCCGCTTCAGAACCGCTTTCAGGTTCTTCTCATCCGTATCTTTTCCGTAAAGAATATATTCGGTCTCATACTGTACCGCTCCTTCCCTGTTTTCCGTAAATGAAGAAAAAGTATTCAGCAGATATTCGTTCAGAATGATCCGTTCTTCCGCTTTTTCCAATGCACTTTCTTCTGAAATCGTTTCTGTGTCAGCTGCACACAATGACGGTGCGTCGGTCATATCGATCCTCCGTGCGGAATATGTTTTCCCGACCGGCATGACCAGATACATCCATCCTCCCTTTCTGGCTTCTTTTTCTGCCTCCAGCAGTTCATTTCCGCAATCAGGATCCGGCTCCTCCTCTGCCGCGAGCATCAGAACAAGCGGTATCAGAAGCATTTTTCCCGATAATTCCGTAATTAAAGGAACTGTTTCAAATTCCGGTCCGGTCCAGGTTCTTATCGTATTCAATTTTCCGGCAGAAATGTCTGTCTGTATCGCTGTCTTTTCTGTCAGCGGTTCACATTTTCCTTCCTGCAGACTTTCCCCTGTCTGTGATTCAGGACTGCCGCTTTTGTCTTCTCCCTGCGGTTCAGTTTCACCGGCCTGCTCTCTTTCCTCTTCAAATTTATCTTTTGCCTCTTCTCCCTGCCGGAACAGCCGTAGAGATTCTTCGATCTTTCTGATAAGCTCCGCGGTACCTTCCGGCCTGTAATAATCAAGTACGGACTGCAGAAAGATCTCTCCGTTGTAATCACAGGCGCCGATCGTCTCCTTTACGCGGATCTCTTCATTTCCGATCTCATAAAATGTACCGGTACCGCTGTTTTTTTTAAGGTATTCGCCGAATTCTTCTTCCATTCCTTCATAGTCCACGGTGCTTTTCCCAAGACTTCCGTCATATAACAGCAGTCCGTACCGTTCAAACAGACTCCTGTTATAACCCGCCATCAGACTGTCTGCCGCCAGATCTCCGGCCAGCTTTGCCATGCAGGACAGACCGGAGACCCTGGCATATTCGAGAAGCGTCAGCAGCAGAGCAGTAATGAATGTAAAGGTCAGAGCAAGCACGACTGTGATGCTTCCGCTTCTTTTCCCGTCAGTACACATTTTTCACATTCTGATTGATCTCACTGAAGATCGAATCGGCAAGCGACATGATCTGTTCCTTGAATACCAGAACCAGACCGATCAGAACGACCAGGATCAGAATGATCTCTACCGTTCCGACACCTTTTCTGTCTGTCAGTTTTTCACGTATCTTTTTAATGAATCGTTTCAATCTGTTCCTCCTATTACGAATCCTACATCACCATCAATGCCGGTGCCGTCAGAATAAGAAGCACCGTCAGAAGCATCAGAAGCATGGGAAACAGAAGTTTTGTTCCTGCCTTCTCTCCCGTTCTGAGCTGTCTGTTTTTTCTTCTGTTCAAAGACTCTTGCATTTCATCTCTCAGCACTTTCTGAAGGCCGGAGATCCCCTGCCTCAGATTTTCGGAAAGCAGACTGCCGAGTCTGATATAATCATGACTCCCGCAGCGTTTTCCGAAATCCGCATAAGCCTCCGCCTCTCCCGTTCCGCTCCTCATGGCACGAACTGTCCTCAGCATCTCCTCATAAGCATAGTCCGGCACTTCTTTCTTCCTAAGAAGCCTTCTTTCTCTTCCTTTATCCCTGTTTTTCTTTCTTCCCATCTCCTTTCTTTTTTCATGATCGCAGGCAGTCTTCTCAAAAGCAGTCCGGATGCTGAACCCTGATGCGATCAGAAGAGTAAGCCGCGACACAATATCCGGATAGGCTCTTTCCAGCAGTTCCTCCCTTTTTTTCAATGCCTCTCCCTCCCGCTGTCTCGGAAGATACAGAATACAGCCCGCGAGCAGAAGGATCAGCGCCGCGATAACAGAAGGAGAGACCGTACTTCTTCGAAAAACGATCTTTCCGCCGCCCATTTCGGAAGGAAGCAGCAGCTCTTCCTGATCCTGCGTTCCTGTGTTTATCTCCGATATCAGTTTTCTGAGTTTCTCTTCTTCCGTAAGCTCAGTTTCCGACGCAGGAAAAAGACGGACATCCAGCTGTTTTTCGATCTCTTTTTCCGCCAGCGAAACAGTAATCAGAAAAGAGACCGGTATCCCTTCTTCCGGGATCTCCTCCAAAAGGATCATTCCGCGGTCGTTCATATACTCCGGCTCCAGCGACCTGATCCGGAAACTGACTCCGCTTTCATTCTCACTTCGAAAATGCAGTCCGGTCCGGACACCGGAAAAATCTGTGTTTTCTCCGAGCCATACCTGTTTTTCCGCTTCGTACGCATCCTCCAGATAACCTTGCAGTTCTTCGGTATCCGGAAGCTTTCCGCTGACCGGGATCCGGATCTTTTCTGTTTCCGGAAGGCCGCTGACTCTGAGTTCGAAAAGTCTTTCCTGCCCGTACGGCGGACGTTTCAATGCCTGCACGCTCCCGTCTCCTGCAAATGCGCCGTACAGAACGCCTGTCAGACTTCCTGCAAACAGGATCAGCAATGCTGCCCCGCCGGTACGGATATCACGGATCTTCTCTGCATCCTCCTCCAGAAGAAGCAGTTTTCCGTGCCGGCTGTCAGCAGTGAATCTCCGGAGCAGCAGATCTCTGTTCATCAGTTTTCTGAGCGTCCGCAGCCCTTTCCATCCTGCGCAGGCGAAGCCCAACGGGATCCCGATCTCCTTTCTGTGTGCTCTGACAAACGGCTTATCACAATTTCTGCCGCTGATAAGAATTCCGCCCGCCAAGAGAAGCAGTATCAGACAGAGCAGCATTCGACCTCCTTTCATTCCGCCTTTCTGAGTATCGCCCGGGCCAAGATGTATGCCGTTCCGTACAGAATAAGACAGCCTGTCATTACAAGACGCCCTGCTGTCGAGGAGTACAGCACCTCCAGAAGCTCCGGCGATGCGATCCTGACATAACAAAGGATCCCGAGCGGCATCAGATCCATGATCTTCTGTTCCGCCCTTCTCGCAGCCGTTGTGGTCAGGATCTGTTCCCTTGCACTGAACTGCTCCGAGAGGATCTCCGCAGCAGATCCGATCACCTCACACAGCTGACCGCCGTTTCGTTTTTCCATTGCAAAGACCTGCGCAAAATCCATGATCTCCGGAATTTGAGATCGTTCGGAAAAATCAAGAAACACTTCTTCCGCCGTCTGATTCAGACGGATCTGCTCCGTCATACGCTGCCATCCCGAAAAGATCCTGCTTTTCTGTCCGTACAGTCCGAGAAGTTCTTTCCCGGCTGCCCCGATCGCATTCTCAGCAGAATATCCGCTTTTCAAATAATCCCTGAGAAACCCCGCAGCTGAAAGAAATTCCCGTTTCATTTCCTCCCGTACTTCCGCTTCCGTTCTCTTCTTCTTTTCCGGAAGCAGAAGTACACACGCGGGCAGAATGGCAATGGCTCCCGGGATCCAGGACCGGTAGAACAGATCTGACAGCAGCATCGCGATTCCGGACAGATGCAGTCCGAAGCGGAGTTTTTCCATTCCTGTCATGATCCGCCTTCCTCCGGAAGCATTCCGCCCCGCAGCTGAAGCTTTTCTCTGCGCATCAGATGATTTCCTGTCCGTTCCAGTTTCCCTGCGATCCTGCCGTTCACCGTTCCGGTCTCCCGGAACAGAAACAAAGGTTCCAGCAGAACTTCTCCGTCTTTCAGCCCTGTGATCTCGTAGATCCCCATAACACGCCTGCTCCTGTCCCGCAGTCTGGAAAGATGCACGATCAGATCGATCCCTGAAGCGATCTGGGACCTGATCGCAGAAAGCGGCAGCGCCGAACTTCCCATC
>JAZUFC010000013.1:0-3974 GCA_045640465.1 Lachnospiraceae bacterium
GACCGCTTGGCCTCCGACTTGGTAGATTCTCCCAACATCCTGTACTCTAAGCCCGCTAACAAGTTCGTTGCTGGTTTCATCGGCTCTCCGCAGATGAACCTGATCGACTGCCCGGTTGAAGAAGTCGGCGATGGTGTTGCATTCGTTCTTCCGGATGGCGAGAAGATCGTTGTTCCGGCTGACAAGGGTGCGATCCTCAAAGAACAGGGCTATGTCGGCAAGACCGTATGCTTCGGCTTCCGTCCTGAAGATCTGTCAGAAGTAGCAGCAGGCACACCGAACACCATCAACTCTACCGTTCGTGTATATGAGCTTCTTGGTGCTGAAGTATTCTTATACTTCGATCTCGGTGACCTCAATGTTACCGCTCGTGTAGATCCGTCTACCACAGCAAGACCCGAGTCCAATATTACTCTTGCAATTAATATGGACCATATCCATGCATTTGATACAGATACAGAGAACGCTATTTTCTAATAGCCGATCGAATATCGCAGCCGCCGGTTCTTCGGAGTCGGCGGCTGTTGTTTTTTGTGCACAAGGGGTTCAACGGAATAGTTTTCAAAAACATGGATTAAGACTTTCTTTTTTCACATTTTTACGTTATGATATTATGGTATCAAGTGGGAGTGCGAAACACGAAACTTGGTGTGACATACCTTTTGACACTTTAGTCATATTATTCTGAGAAATGCAGGCTTATTCCGCATGGATCAGCCTCGTCCAAATCAAATGCAGCAGAGCGAAGGCGGTTCGTTCCTGTCTGCCGGAAGGAGAAATAGATGGTTTCGAATCAGATGCTGATGGATACACTTGAGAAGATCAGGGAGATCTCGGATGTGAGTTTCAGTGTATATACACTGGACGGCACCTGTGTGACATATAAAAATGTAAAGAAAAGCGAAGATATCAAGGACATCCTGAAACTTCTGAGCGACAAAGAGGATGTGCAGGAGATCGACGGAAAGTACTATTTCCGGGCTTATGACGGCAATCATCTGGAATATGTGGTGGAATGCGATGCTTCCGAAAAGGCAGAGGTCGTAGGCCGCATGGCGGTCCTTCAGCTGGAGGCACTGATCACGGCATATCAGGAGCGCTTCGATAAGGACAACTTTATCAAGAACCTGCTTCTGGACAACCTCCTTCTTGTGGATATCTATAACCGGGCAAAGAAGCTTCATATCGATACGCATGTAAACCGCGTGGCTTATCTGATCGAGACAAAGACACGTGACGATGCCAATGCACTTGAGATCGTCAGAAGCCTGTTTGCGGATAATGACAATGATTTTGTTGCCTCTATCGATGAAAATAATATCATTCTGGTGAAAGAGGTCTCCGAAGGCGAAAACGAGACTGCACTCAGGAAGACAGCTCAGACGATCGCCGATATGCTGAATACCGAGGCGATGTCCGAGGTACGGGTCGCATACGGTAATGTTGCCGATGAGATCCGTAAGGTCTCCAATTCCTACAAGGAGGCCAAACTGGCACTTTCCGTCGGAAAGATCTTCAACTCCGATCAGAATGTGGTTGCATATTCTTCTCTGGGTATCGGAAGACTGATCTATCAGCTGCCGATGCCGATGTGCAAGATGTTCATTGAAGAGATCTTCAAAGGACAGTCTCCGGAGAATTTCGATGAGGAAACGCTTGCCACGATCAACCAGTTCTTTGAAAACAGTCTGAATGTTTCCGAAACATCCAGACAGCTGTATATCCACAGAAATACACTGGTCTATCGTCTGGACAAGCTGCAGAAAAATACAGGTCTCGATCTTCGCGTATTTGACGATGCGATCACCTTCAAGATCGCGCTGATGGTCGTCCAGTATATGCATTTTATGGAGAATCAGGAATAATGGAAGACGAAAACAGAGCTCCGGAAGAACGGAATGTGTGGGAAGAGCCTGCACTGACCGAAGAGGAACCGGCAGGAAAAAAGAAAAGAAAAGAAAAGCGGCAGAGTCAGGGCGGTTCCACAGCCTTCGGCTTTACACTGGGCGCTGTTGCCATGACGATCGTCTGCGTGTTTGTTCTGATCGCGACCCGCGGCATGACTGCAGGCGCGGCACCGAGCGCATCCAATGCAGCCGGCATTCCCGCAAAGAACGACAGTATTCTTTCGGAAGAAGCTCAGGAGAAGCTGAAAAAGATCCGTTACTATATCGACAGCATGTATCTGTTCGACAATGTGGAGGATGCGGATTTTGATACCGGTCTCATCAAAGGCTATATCAATTCTCTGGGAGATCCTTATACCGTTTACTATACTCCGGAAGAGTATCAGGAACTGATGGAATCCACAACCGGCATTTATTCGGGCATCGGCGTTGTGGTCCAGCAGGATATGAACACCGGCATTATTACCATGATCAAGCCCTATACGGACGGCCCCGGTTATGAAGCCGGTATCCGCGCAGGGGACATTCTGTATAAGGTCGGCGGAGAGGAAGTTACCGGCGAGGATCTGAATCTGGTCGTTGCCAGGATCAAAGGAGAAGCGGGGACGACCGTGGATATCGAAGTCTACCGCTCTTCTGAGGATCGCTATATCGATCTGACCGTGACACGGCGTACGATCGAGATCCACACCATCGAGCATGAAATGCTGGATCATCAGATCGGCTACATTCAGATGGATTCGTTTGATGACGTGACCTACAACCAGTATATGGAAGCTTTCAGGGATCTGAAGGATCAGGGAATGAAAGCACTGATCGTGGATCTTCGCGATAACGGCGGCGGACTTCTTTCCTCTGTCGTGAGCATTCTGGATCAGATGCTCCCGCAGGGAACCATCACATATACGATCGATAAATACGACAAGAAACAGACCTATACATCAGACAAGGTCTGCGTTCTGGATGTACCCGCAGTGGTTCTGACGAACGGGTATACCGCATCTGCATCGGAGATCTTTACCGGTGCCATGCAGGACTATGACAAGGCGGAGATCGTCGGTACCCAGACATTCGGAAAAGGTATCGTTCAGATGATCGTCGATCTGGAGGACGGCAGCGCGATCAAAGTGACAACTTCCCGTTACTATACGCCGAACGGAATATGCATCCACGGAGAAGGCATCACGCCGGACGTGGTCATTGAAAATGATGTGACAACGGAAGCGGATGAACAGCTTGAAGAGGCGATCCGGATCCTGCTTGAAAAGATTCAGTGAGGACTATGGCAGAATTCAAATTACATGCACCATATCAACCCATGGGCGACCAGCAGTCAGCTATTGACACGCTGGTCGCAGGTTTTATGCGCGGAAATCAGTTCGAAACGCTTCTTGGCGTGACCGGAAGCGGAAAGACCTTCACCATGGCAAACGTGATCAAGGCGGTCGGAAAGCCGACGCTGATCATTTCCCACAATAAAACGCTGGCAGGTCAGCTGTACGGCGAGATGAAAGAATACTTCCCGGAAAACGCGGTGGAGTACTTTGTCTCTTACTACGACTACTATCAGCCGGAAGCTTATGTGCCTTCGACCGATACCTATATCGAGAAGGATTCCTCGATCAATGACGAGATCGACAAGCTGCGTCTTTCCGCAACCATGTCTCTCTGTGAACGGGACGATGTGATCATCGTGGCTTCCGTATCCTGCATCTACGGCCTGGGATCGCCGGTGGATTATAAAAACATGGTCGTTTCTCTGCGCCCGGGCATGGAAAAAGACCGGGATGAGGTCATTCATGAGCTGATCCACAACCAGTACGAACGCTGTCAGGCGGATTTCACGCGCGGCACTTTCCGTGTCCGCGGCGACGTACTGGAGATCTATCCTGCCGAAAATACGGATAAAGCGGTCCGCGTGGAATTCTTCGGAGACGAGATCGACCGCATCTCGCAGTTTGATCCGCTGACGGGAGACGTTGTGAGCATTCTGGAGCACGCCGCCTTTTTCCCGACATCGAATTATGTCGTGGATCAGGAAAAGATGAACCGCGCCACCGTGGAGAT
>JAZUFC010000014.1:0-9391 GCA_045640465.1 Lachnospiraceae bacterium
TTCGATTGATATTGTAGGAGAACTAGGCTATACAAAGGCTAGTGTAAGTGTTGCAATGAAAGGGCTTCGCGAAAAAAATCTTATTACAATGGACGAAGTTGGCTACATCGAACTAACAGACGCTGGACTTAAGAAAGCTGAGAAAGTATTGGAACGTCATAACTTGCTGGCTGAATGTCTGATAAAAATTGGGGTTAGTGAAAATGTTGCTATGGAAGATGCTTGCAGAATTGAACATGATATAAGCGAAGAGACTTTTGAAGCACTAAAAAAACACTGTCTCAAATGATCTTGTATAATAAACATTGTCTCAATTGATCTTATATAATAAAAAGGCTCCCGAGGAAATCCTCGGAAGCCTTAATTTTACTGTATTATTGGACTATCAATCAAGAATTACTCAATGATAGAAACAACTCTGCCGGAACCAACTGTACGGCCGCCTTCACGGATAGCGAAACGAAGGCCCTGCTCCATAGCTACGTTGTGGATCAGTTCGATGGTCATTTCTACGTTATCACCAGGCATGCACATTTCTGTACCTTCGGGAAGGCTGCAGACACCGGTTACGTCAGTTGTACGGAAGTAGAACTGAGGACGATAGTTGTTGAAGAAAGGAGTATGACGGCCGCCTTCATCCTTGGTCAGTACGTATACCTGAGCGGTAAACTTCTGATGGCAGGTAACGGAGCCGGGTTTAACCATAACCTGACCTCTTTCGATATCGGTTCTGTTGATACCACGAAGAAGAGCACCGATGTTATCACCAGCCTGAGCTTCGTCAAGGGTCTTACGGAACATTTCGATACCGGTTACAACTGAGTTCTGCTTGTCTTCCTTAATACCCATGATCTCAACGGGATCCTGAATATGAAGAGTACCTCTCTCAACACGGCCGGTAGCAACGGTACCACGACCGGAAATTGTCATATCGTCCTCGATGGGCATCAGGAAAGGCTTATCGGTATCACGAACAGGAGTCGGGATATAGCTGTCAACAGCATCCATAAGCTCCATGATCTTGTCTGCCCACTTGCCGTCCGGATCAGTTCCTTCATCTTCTGCATGAAGTGCATTGTAAGCGGAACCCTTGATAACCGGAATATCATCGCCCGGGAATTCATATTCGTTCAGCAGATCGCGAACTTCCATCTCAACGAGTTCAAGAAGCTCTTCATCATCAACTGCATCGCACTTGTTCAGGAAAACAACGATGTACGGAACACCAACCTGACGGGAAAGCAGGATGTGCTCACGGGTCTGAGCCATAACACCATCAGTTGCAGCAACAACGAGGATAGCACCATCCATCTGTGCAGCACCGGTGATCATGTTCTTAACATAGTCAGCATGGCCGGGGCAGTCAACATGAGCATAGTGTCTGTTGTCGGTTTCGTACTCAACGTGAGCGGAGTTGATGGTGATACCACGTTCCTTCTCTTCGGGAGCCTTATCGATCTTATCGAAATCAGTAACGACGTTACCTTCAACGCGGCTTGCAAGAACCTTTGTGATAGCTGCGGTTAAAGTAGTTTTACCATGGTCTACATGGCCGATTGTACCGATGTTGCAATGCGGCTTAGATCTGTTAAATTTCTGTTTTGCCATTTTGTTCAATCCTCCTTAAAAATGCGCCCTACGGCATCTCAACCCACATAAAATGCATTATACGACATTTTGGCCTTCTTTTCAAGTATTTTTTATGGCCGGGGCAATGTTATCAGTACTTTTTCAGTACCTTTTCCTGTACATTCTTCGGTACAGGCTCATATTTATCAAAGAACATGGAATAGTTTCCGCGGCCCTGCGTCTTGGAACGCAGGTCTGTTGCGTATCCGAACATTTCGGCAAGGGGTACAAAGCCTCTGACGATCTTGCCGCCGCCCAGATCATCCATTCCTTCAATGCGTCCGCGCCGGCTGTTGATATCGCCGATCACGTCGCCCATATACTCTTCCGGCATCGTGACTTCCACACGCATGATCGGCTCCAAAAGAACCGGTGCCGCCTTTTCCATTGCCTGCTTGAAGGCCATGGAACCGGCAATGTGGAATGCCATTTCCGAAGAGTCAACCTCGTGATAAGATCCGTCATATACATTCGCATGAATGCCCAGAACCGGGAATCCGCCGAGGATGCCGCAGTTGGCAGCTTCTCTGATGCCTTCACCGATAGGCTGGATATATTCCTTCGGAATATTTCCGCCGATGACGGTGGATTCATAAAGAAGTACCGGGGGCTCATTGATCAGAATGTTTGCCTTCGGATCGAATTCAAAATGATCGCAGTTGGCTTCCAGAGGCTCAAACTTCACCTTGCAGTGTCCGTACTGGCCGCGGCCGCCGGACTGACGCACATATTTGGCTTCCACATCGACCGCTTTGGTGATGGCTTCCTTATATGCGACCTGAGGTGCACCGACATTTGCCTCTACGTTGAATTCACGTAAGAGTCTGTCTACGATGATCTCCAGATGGAGTTCACCCATGCCTGCAATGATCGTCTGACCGGTCTCCAGATCTGTGTGTGAACGGAAGGTGGGATCCTCTTCCGCAAGCTTTGCGAGAGATTCACCGAGCTTCTGCTGACCTGCTTTTGAGGTGGGCTCAATTGCCAGCTCGATAACAGGCTCCGGGAATTCCATGGATTCCAGGATCACCGGATGATTTTCGTCACAGATCGTGTCGCCTGTAGTAGTTGCCTTTAAACCGACTGCTGCTGCGATATCGCCGGAGTAGACCATTTCCAGTTCCGCTCTTTTGTTCGCATGCATCTGTAAGATACGGCCGACACGCTCCTTTTTGTTCTTTGTCGCATTCAGGACATAAGAGCCGGCCGAAAGTGTTCCGGAATACACACGGAAGAATGCCAGTTTTCCGACGAACGGGTCTGTCATGATCTTAAATGCCAGAGCTGCAAAGGGCTCATCATCCGATGAATGCTTTTCAACTTCGTTGCCGTCGAGATCCGTTCCCTTGATGGCCGGAATATCGGTCGGCGCAGGCATATATTCCACGACTGCATCCAGAAGCTTCTGAACACCTTTGTTGCGGTAAGCAGAACCGCAGCAGACGGGGATCGCCGCACATTCGCATGTTCCCTTGCGGAGGACGCGTTTCAGGTCCTCGTCAGAGGGAATCTCTCCTTCCAGATACTGCATGGTCAGTTCATCATCCAGCTCGCAGATCTTTTCCACAAGCTCATCATGATAGAGCTGAGCGTCATCCAGCATATCCTCCGGAATATCGGTTACCAGAACATCATCACCCTTGTTGTCTGTATAGATATATGCCTTCATCTCGAAAAGATCAACGATACCCTTGAAGGTATCCTCTTTTCCGATAGGAAGCTGAAGGATGATGGCATTCTTTCCAAGACGGGTCCGGATCTGATCGACCGCCCCATAGAAGTTCGCGCCCATGATATCCATCTTATTGATGAATGCCATACGCGGAACATTGTAGGTGTCAGCCTGACGCCAGACATTTTCCGACTGCGGTTCAACGCCGCCCTTTGCGCAGAAAACGCCTACTGCGCCGTCCAGTACACGCAGTGATCTTTCCACTTCGACCGTAAAGTCCACATGGCCGGGGGTATCAATGATATTGATACGGTGTTCCAGCGCACCGGGAGCTTTCTTAGCTTCTTTCTGAAGTGTCCAGTGACAGGTGGTGGCAGCAGAAGTGATCGTGATGCCGCGCTCCTGCTCCTGCTCCATCCAGTCCATGGTTGCGGTACCTTCGTGAGTATCGCCCATCTTGTAGTTGATACCGGTATAATAAAGAATACGTTCCGAAAGAGTTGTCTTGCCGGCGCCGATATGCGCCATGATGCCAATGTTTCTTGTGCGCTCCAACGGATATTCTCTATTGTTTCCCATAATCTGTTACTCCTCTTTTATGCACTCTTATCAGAAGCGATAATGTGCAAATGCCTTGTTCGCATCTGCCATTCTGTGCATTTCTTCTTTTCTCTTTACGGACCCGCCGGTAGAATTGCAAGCGTCCATGATCTCCGCTGCGAGGCGGGCTTCCATGGTCTTTTCACCGCGGTTTCTGGAGAAATTGGTGAGCCAGCGAAGAGCCAGTGTCTGTCTTCTTTCGGGCTTGACATCCATGGGAACCTGATAGGTTGCACCACCGACACGCTTTGCCTTGACTTCGAGAACAGGCATGATATTGTTCATGGCTTCCTGGAAAACTTCGAGTGCCGGCTTGCCGGTCTTCTCTTCCACTACTGCAAATGCGCCATAAACGATCTTCTGGGCTACGCCCTTCTTGCCGTCCAGCATGATGTTGTTGATCAGCTTGGTAACAACTACATCATTATAAACGGGATCTGCTAATACATCTCTTTTCTGAGTATGTCCTTTTCTTGGCACGTTACTTCCCTCCTTAACTACTTTTACGTTAATTCATCGGTACTCGTTTCAGTTACTGAAATCGTTCGCGCGTTCTGTTTCATCATCTATCAACCATCAATGAGGATTTGAATGCACTTTTTTCCGATTTTAAATTACGTTACTTCTTTCCTGCCTTCGGTCTCTTTGCGCCGTATTTAGAACGGGCCTGACGACGGTTGGCAACACCGGCTGTATCCAGTGTACCTCTGATGATATGATAACGGGTACCGGGTAAATCCTTTACACGGCCGCCGCGAACCAGCACCACGCTGTGCTCCTGAAGGTTATGACCTTCGCCGGGAATGTAAGACGTTACTTCGATTCCGTTTGAAAGACGAACTCTGGCGATTTTACGAAGAGCTGAGTTCGGCTTCTTGGGGGTAGCAGTCTTAACAGCGGTGCATACACCACGCTTCTGGGGAGAAGAGGTTTCAATTGCACGCTTCTTTAAGGAGTTAAATCCTCTCTGCAGTGCAGGAGAAGTAGACTTCTTCACAGCTGACTCTCTGCCCTTACGAACTAACTGGTTAAATGTAGGCATTCTTTTTCCTCCTGTTTTATTCACTGTTCCTGTTGCGATACGCCCGGAGCGGTTGATGTTTTACGGACGCAAAAACAATAGGGTGCGCAATTGCGCACCCTATTAGTATAACAGATTCCCTCGATTTGTCAACGCTTTTTCCTGCTGACAATGCAGAGAATTTGCAGGAAAACGGTCATTCAGCACCGTTTTCGCCTGCTGTTATTCTTCTGTTTCCTCTTCGGAAAACTCTTCTTCGGAAATTTCCGTTTCCGCTTCCTCTTCTTCCGCTGCCGGCATCTCGCTGAAGATGCCCTTTCTGCTTTCAGACTGGCTGCGGCTTCTTTCGGCTGCTTCAAGCGCCTCTTCGTAAGCGTTCCTGGTTCTCATTTCCTCTTCGAAACGGTCATCGGAATCCAGCTTCATATCGCGGTACTTCTTCATACCGGTACCTGCCGGGATCAGATTACCGATCAGGACATTCTCCTTCAGGCCTACCAGATGGTCTACCTTACCGTTGATCGCTGCTTCTGTCAGCACCTTGGTGGTCTCCTGGAAGGATGCCGCCGATAAGAACGAATCCGTTGCCAGAGAAGCCTTTGTGATACCCAGCATGATCTGTGTACCGATCGCGGGCTCTTTGCCTTCAGCAACCAGGCGCTCGTTCATTTCGTCAAATGCCAGCACGTCCATGGTGATTCCGGGAAGGACATCCGCGTCGCCGCATTCGTCCACTCTGACCTTCTTCAGCATCTGACGTACAATGATCTCAATGTGCTTGTCGTTGATCTCAACACCCTGCAGTCTGTAGGGACGCTGTACCTCGTGAAGCATGTAATCCTGAACTGCTCTCAGGCCCTGGATCCGTAAGATATCATGCGGATTGATGGAACCTTCGGTGATCTTATCGCCCGCATGGACATAATCACCGGTGGCAAGTTCGGATGTGCCGTGCTTTGCAAGCGTGGAGCCGAAAGTGATCAGATAGGTTCTGGTCTCGCCGGTCTCCGGGTTGGTGACAACAACTTCGCGCTTCTTCTTATTATCTCTTAATGTGACTTCGCCGTCGATCTCGGAGATCGTTGCCATACCCTTCGGGTTACGGGCTTCGAAAAGCTCCTCGACACGGGGAAGACCCTGTGTGATATCGCCGCCTGCGACACCGCCGGTATGGAAGGTTCTCATGGTCAGCTGCGTACCGGGTTCACCGATGGACTGTGCTGCGATGATACCGACTGCCTCACCGACCTGAACGGGTTCGCCGGATGCCATGTTCGCGCCGTAGCACTTTGCGCAGACACCCAGATGAGATCTGCAGCTTAAGTTGTTTCTGATCTTAACGGTATTTCTGCCTTCCGCCTCCAGAACGTTCACGATCTCCTTTGCGATTCTGGGAGTGATCATGTGGTTCTTTTCGATCAGGACTTCACCTGTTGCGGAATTCACGAAGTCTTCTGCGATGAAACGGCCTACCAGACGTTCTCTCAAAGACTCGATGACTTCATCGCCGTCCGTGAATGCGGAGATCTCCATGAAGGGGATCTCTCCGTCGTGTGCACAGTCGTCCTCACGGATGATGATATCCTGAGAAACATCGACCAGACGTCTTGTCAGATAACCGGAGTCTGCAGTACGCAGAGCGGTATCGGACATACCCTTTCTGGAACCGTGTGCGGACATGAAGTACTCCAGTACGTTCAGGCCCTGACGGAAGTTGGAGGTGATGGGCAGCTCGATGGTCTGACCGGTGGTGTTCGCCATCAGGCCTCGCCAGCCTGTCAGCTGCTTGATCTGTGACTTGGAACCACGGGCGCCGGATACGGCCATCATATAAATATTGTTGTATTCACCCAGTGCAGGATAGATATGGTCGGACAGCTTGTCGTCCGCGCTCTTCCACGCCTGAATGACTTCACGGTAACGCTCGTCGTCGGAGATCAGACCACGTCTGTAGTTTCTTGCGATCTTGTTAACGGTCTGCTGCGCTTCCGCAATGAGTTCTTCCTTTTCCTTCGGGATGATCATGTCGGAAATGGAGATGGTCATTGCCGCTCTTGTGGAGTACTTGTAGCCCAGCGCCTTGATCGCATCCAGCACCTCTGCGGTTCTGGTTGCGCCGTGGGTATTGATGACCAATTCCAGAATATCCTTCAGTTTGCCCTTATCAACAAGGAATTCGATCTCGTTCTTATACTGGTTGCCCTTCCTGGAGCGGTCCACATAACCCAGATCCTGGGGAACCACTTCATTAAAGAAGAGTCTGCCGAGAGAGGTGTCCACCGTGCCGGTGTATTCCTTGCCGTTCCAGGTTCTGGTCATACGTACCTTGACAGGTGCGTGCAGATCCAGATAACCGTTCTCGTAAGCAAGGATCGCCTCGTTCATATTCTTGTAGTAATTTCCTTCACCCTTGGTGCCCGGACGGAGCTGGGTCAGGTAATAGATACCGAGGACCATATCCTGAGACGGAACCGCCACAGGGCCGCCGTCAGAGGGCTTTAAGAGGTTGTTGGGTGAAAGCAGGATGAAACGGCATTCTGCCTGTGCCTCCTCGGAAAGAGGAAGATGCACTGCCATCTGGTCACCGTCGAAGTCGGCGGTGAATGCGGTACATGCCAGAGGATGAAGCTTGATCGCCTTGCCTTCCACAAGTACCGGCTCAAATGCCTGAATACCGAGTCTGTGCAGTGTTGGTGCACGGTTCAGCATAACGGGATGCTCGTGGATCACGTCTTCGAGGATATCCCAGACAGCATCCTCCACGCGTTCCACCATCTTCTTTGCAGCCTTGATATTGTGGGCGATATCTCTCTTGACGAGTTCCTTCATAACGAAGGGCTTGAAAAGTTCGATCGCCATTTCCTTCGGAAGACCGCACTGATAGATCTTGAGTTCGGGTCCGACAACGATAACCGAACGGCCTGAGTAGTCGACACGTTTGCCGAGAAGGTTCTGACGGAAACGTCCCTGCTTGCCCTTCAGCATATCGGAAAGAGACTTCAGCGCACGGTTGCCGGCACCTGTTACGGGACGGCCGCGGCGGCCGTTATCGATCAGGGCATCCACAGCCTCCTGAAGCATACGCTTTTCGTTGCGGATGATGATCTGCGGAGCACCCAGCTCCAGAAGTCTTGCCAGACGGTTGTTTCTGTTAATGATACGGCGGTACAGATCATTCAGGTCGGTAGTCGCAAAACGGCCGCCGTCCAGCTGCACCATGGGACGAAGATCCGGGGGAATGACCGGGATCGCATCGAGGATCATCCATTCGGGCTTGTTGCCTGAGGAAAGCAGCGCATCGATCACTTCCACGCGCTTGATGAGCTTGGCTCTCTTCTGACCGGAAGAAGCCAGGAGTTCTTCACGAAGCTCTGCAGACTCCTTTTCCAGATCGATCGCCATCAGAAGTTCCTTGATGGCTTCCGCACCCATACCTGCGCGGAAGGAATTCTCGCCGAATTCTTCGATCGCATCGCGGTATTCCTTTTCAGACAGGCACTGCTTGTAGGAAAGGTTGGTGGTGCCGGGATCCAGTACGATATAGGAAGCAAAATAAAGCACCTTGTCCAGTGTTCTGGGGCTGATATCCAGAGAAAGGCCCAGACGGCTGGGAATTCCCTTGAAATACCAGATATGAGAGACCGGAGTTGCCAGTTCGATATGGCCCATACGCTCACGGCGGACGGAAGCCTTCGTCACTTCAACACCGCATCTGTCACAGATCACGCCCTTGTAGCGGATCTTTTTATATTTTCCGCAGTGGCATTCCCAGTCCTTGGAGGGTCCGAAAATGCGCTCGCAGAACAAACCGTCACGTTCCGGTTTTAAGGTTCTGTAATTGATGGTCTCCGGCTTTGTAACTACGCCGTGGGACCACTCTCTGATCTTTTCAGGGGATGCCAGACCGATCCGGATCGCATCAAAGGATAACGGCTCGTATGTTTCATTCATGGTTTCTGCCATTTTTGCTTCTCCCTTCATTAATCTTCGGTGTATTCGCCATCTTCATCGGAATCGTCAGCTTCCTCTTCCACGTCCTGAAGTTCTCCGTCCTTGAATTCCTGAGTGGAGAAGCCCGCAGAAGCAAAATCTCTGCTTCTTTCGTATCTGCGGTTGTCCTCATTCATGATGGAATTGAAGTCCGTGCTGCCGTAATCCACATTTTCGGTGATCTCCACCTCAGTGTTGTCATCACGCAGCACACGGATATCCAGTGCCAGAGACTGCAGTTCCTTGATGAGCACCTTGAAGGACTCCGGTACGCCGGCCTTCGGGATATTCTCACCCTTGATGATGGCTTCGTAGGTCTTCACACGTCCGACCACGTCATCCGACTTCACGGTCAGGATCTCCTGCAGGGTGTAGGATGCGCCGTAAGCTTCAAGAGCCCAGACCTCCATCTCACCGAAACGCTGGCCGCCGAACTGTGCCTTGCCGCCCAGAGGCTGCTGGGTGAGCAGGGAGTACGG
>JAZUFC010000015.1:0-13248 GCA_045640465.1 Lachnospiraceae bacterium
GGCTGACGCGGATGTGCGCGAAAGCTTGCCCGCCGGAGTGCTTTGTGTTAGTATAAATAGTCGGGCAGGACCCGTTATAACAGATGAAAAAAAGGAAGAGATATTATGAAAATTGCAGTAACATACGATAACGGTAATATATTTCAGCACTTCGGAAGAACAGAAAACTTCAAGATCTATGACGTTCAGGACGGAAAGATCGCGGCTTCTGAGATCTTCAATTCCAACGGTGTCGGCCATGAAGCGCTTGCAGGCCTTCTTGCAGACAACCGGATCGATGTCCTGATCTGCGGCGGCATGGGTGCAGGTGCACAGGCAGCGCTTCAGGATGCAGGGATCGAAGTTTTTTCCGGCGCTGTGGGAAATGCAGACGAAGCAGTCGAAAGCTACCTGAAGGGTGAGCTTGCATCTGAGGGCGTAAACTGCGATCATCATGATGAAGAAGAAGAGGAAGAAGGCTGCGGCGGAAACTGCGGCGGCGGCTGCGGAGGTGGCTGCGGCTGTGGAGGCGGCTGCGGAGGCTGCGGCAGCATGGAACCCATTATGGAAGGAAAAAATGTCGGAAAGACTGTTAAGGTGCATTATGTCGGAACACTGAATGACGGTACACAGTTCGATTCCTCTTATGACCGCGGTGAGCCGCTTGAATTCGTCTGCGGTGTCGGCATGATGATCCGCGGCTTTGATCAGGCGGTAGCCGATATGGAGGCGGGAGATGTGGTGAATGTCCATCTGATGCCTGAAGAAGCTTACGGCGAAAGAAGCGAAGAGGCTGTATTTACGATGGAGATCGCAAAGATGCCCGGTGCCGAGAATCTTTCCAGGGGCGAGCACGTATATCTGACCAACAACTACGGCCAGCATTTCCCGGCGCTTGTCACGGAAAAGGACGATGTGAACATCACTTTTGACACCAACCACGAGCTTGCAGGCAAGGAACTGAATTTCCGCATCGAGCTGATGGATATTGCAGAAGACTGATGCCGTTATATCGCTCACTCGTTAAATGATACATCTAGGAAAAGTACTGTCAGGAGTAGCTTATGCGCAAGATCGAAAATAAATGTATGCTGATCACCTATGCAAACAGTATGGGCGGTGATCTGAAGAGTCTCGAAGAGATCGTTGATACGCTGTTTTCAAAGGAACTGGCCGGTATCCATATCCTGCCGTTTTTCCCGTCTTCCGGTGACCGCGGTTTTGCCGTCATCAATTACGATATCGTAGACCCGGCATTCGGTACCTGGGAAGATATCGACCGGCTGGGTGAGAAGTATTTCATGGCTGCCGATTTCATGCTGAATCATGTATCCATCCGGAGCAGAGAATTTCAGGATTATCTGGAGAAGGGCGATGCATCCGAATATCGCGACATGTTCATTCACTGGGAAGAGTTCTGGCCGCAGGGCGCACCAACGGAAGAGGATCTGAAGGTGCTCTATTCCAGAAAAGCACAGGGACCGTGCAAGGAATTCACGCTGAAAAGCGGAGAGAAGGTCCATCTGTGGAACACTTTCTTTGAAGAGCAGGTGGATATTGCACCGCATGCAAAAGCAACACAGGATTACTATGACCGGAATCTGAAACAGATCGCGGCACATGTGCCGATGATCCGTTTTGATGCGTTTGCATACGCTTCCAAAGTACCCGGCACCAGCTGCTTCTTTGTGGAGCCGGAGATCTGGGACGTTCTGGATATCAGTACGAAGCCTTTGAAAGAGACCGGCACGGCGATGCTGGCCGAGATCCATGAAGAGTATCATATCCAGCAGAAGCTGGCGGCCAGAGGCCATTATGTATACGATTTTGCGCTTCCGCTTCTTCTGCTTCACGGCCTTCAGTTCGGCAGAACAGACCGTCTGATCAATTGGCTAAAGATCTGCCCGCATAACCAGGTAACGACTCTGGATACACATGACGGAATCGGTGTGGTGGATGCAGCGGGGCTTCTTTCGGACGATGAGATCCAGGAGATCGCGACGATCGTGACAGACCGTTTTGTCGATGCCTTCATGCAGCTTCCGGAGGAGATCCGTTCCAAGGATACCATGACGAACAGCATGATCTCGCAGGGCTCCGGCAAAAAGAAGGTCTATCAGCTTCGCGGTACCTTCTATTCCGCAATGAATGAAGATGATGATGCGTACCTGCTGGCCAGACTCGTGCAGTTCTATACGCCGGGCATCCCGCAGGTCTACTATGTCGGTTTTCTGGCAGGAACAAATGACTTCGAGTGTGTTGCAAGAGGTCTCGGCGGAAGAGAGATCAACCGTCATAACTTTACAAAGGAAGAGATCCTGAAGCAGATCGAAAAGCCCATGCTTCAGAAGATGTATGAGGTCATGCGCTTCCGTAATACCTATGACGCTTTTAATGGCGAGTTCTCGGTGGAGGAGGGCCTTGAAAACGGTCTTCTTCATATCACATGGGCAAAGGATGAGCTGAAGACGGAACTTTTTGCGGATCTCCGTGACAAGAGCTGGAAGATCACATACAAAGATCCCGAAACGGGAGAGGAAAGATCTATCGTTAAATAACAGATATACAGGTCAGCTGTTTCCATGAAACAGCTGACCTGTATTGTAAAAACGGGAGGTTTTTATGGATAAATATTACGTACAGATGGATTCGTTTTCAAGGCAGCTTGTCTATGATTACGAGGGCGTTCTGAAAAAGATCGCTTCTTTAGGGTATTCCGGAGTTGAGATCTATTATGCGCTTCATGGCGGATATTCTCCTGCCGGGTTGAAGACATTTCTGGAATCGATCGGTCTCGAGGTGTTAAGCTCCCACGTTGATATTGCGGATACGGACGAACAGCTTTCCTATCTGCCCGGGACAGGCTGCCGGTATATGATCTGCCCGGGGATTCCGATACAGACCGAAAAGGAGGCTTATCAGGCGGCGGAACTTTTGAATGAGTGCGGCAGGAAAACGCTTGAAACCGGCATGAAGTACGGTTATCACAATCATTCCAATGACTTTCTGACCGTCAACGGGAAAATGATCAATGATATTCTCATTGAAAATACGGATCCGGAACTGGTTGCTTTTGAACTCGACGCTGCGTGGGCGGTTCGTGCGGGTGTCGATCCTGCGGAATATATCAAAAAACATGCGGGTCGGTTTGAACTGATCCACGTGAAAGAAACCCTTCCCATGACAGAGGAACCGTCCTTTATCAAGCCTCCGAAGCAGGGAGAAAAGATCAGAATGGAGCGTGGGGCTGACGGCTGGCCGAAGATGACCCCGGAACAGGCGGAACAGATGGACAGAATGCTTTCCGTAAACTGTCAGCTGGGTGCAGGCCTGATCTCCATGCCTGACATCTTCCGAGAAGCTGAAAAACAGGGCTTTTCACCCAAATACGTAGTGGAACGTGATTACGCATGGACCGGAGATATATTTACGTCTCTGGCGGCAGATTCCGGTTATCTGCGCGCACTGTGACCGCAGCACAAAGACCGCCTGAAAATGTCAGCACGAGCAGCTGAATATCATAAAAACGGGAGCTTGACAAGCAAAGATTCCCATGAAAGGAGAATTCCATGAAAGGTACCATTAACTTAAGAGCCGGCGTTCCCGATGAAGCGAACAGAGATTATCTTCCTCTGATCATCAAAACATCGCAGATCGTTGTCAACGAGAACGGAAACAACTCTCAGCCCTATCCCGAAAAGCTGGTGGAAAAGAAAGCCGCTTTTCTGGCAGACGGCGTAGAGGACACCTGGTATGAATATGTACCTGATACTTACGATCCGTCCAAAAAGACTCCGCTGGTCGTTTCCTGCCACGGCGGTCTGATGAACGGCTGGGGCCAGTGTATTTATACCTCATGGACATATATTGCGGACCGTGAAGGCTTTATTGTTGTCTTCCCCACCGCGACCGCACCGAGACCGGGCGAATTCCGTTTCTGGCAGATGACCCGTACAAAGGGCGGAATGCCCATGGGAGGCAAGGTCGGCGGAATTGAGGTGCCTGCATCTCCCGAAACCAACGAAGAGAATCATGACATCCAGTTTGTCATGGCGATGATCAGCGACGTTAAGAAACGTTACAACATCGATGACGGCCGCATTTATATTCAGGGTATGTCTATGGGCGGTATGATGTCCAACCAGATGGTAGGCTATTCGCCGCTGACGTTTGCAGCCTACGCAACCGCAGGCGCTCCCGGCGCTCCCGCAGGAACCATGGATTGGGACGGAAATATTCTGCGCGAAAGTGCGCCGGTCTCCCATTTCATGAGCATGCCCGAGCATAACGGCTGGGATAAGGATCCTGCAAAGTGCCGCGATCAGAAGAACGTTGTCAGAAATACCGTGAAATTCTGGAAGCAGATGAACGGTATTGAAAAGCTCCCTCTGATCAGCATTCAGGGCGAAGACAATTTCCTTTTCTACAAGGGAACAAAGGGAGATCTTGTAATCCGTGATATCCGCAACCGTGATCACGGCCAGACACTGGATGACGCCGAACTTGTCTGGAGTTATCTGTTCAGCGGCACACGCAGAAACGAGGATAACACGATCACATCCACAGAAACGGATGCACCGTGGAAGGGTGATGATTTCAGCGTGATGATCTTTGACGGTTTGAACAGGGCGTATGCAGGAGGTGCCCCCGTTGATATGAAAGCACCTGTGAAGCTGTATCAGAAGCTGAAATATCACGGTCTGGACGGCGGACAGGTCGTCAGAGGCGAGTATTTCTGCGTACCTGTTTCCTTTATTGCGGACGTGACCGGCGCAGCGTATGAAAAGTCGGATGACGGAAAACTGGCATCGCTTGTTCTGAAGGACGGCCGTAAGGTTTCATTTGCGCTCGGTTCGATCGGCTGCAATATCGACAACAGGCTGTATTCCATGGACTGCGAAGCCCTGATGGTTGAAGGCGAGCTTTCCGTTCCTGCGGAATGGTTCTTCAACCGCGTTATGGATCTGCGTACCACCAGATGCGATAACGCGCTGTATATTACGGATCATTATGCGGAACTTTCCACGCACATGGCTATGCTTGTCGAGGATATTCTGCGGGCATAAGGAGACAGTGATCCTGACAGGACACTTCCCGGCTTTATAAAAGATCCCCCGAGGACCGTTTCCGGTTTTCGGGGGATCTGTCTTATGCCCTGCCAATTTGACAGACAGGCACAGAAAAGCTCAAAATCTCCTGAAAATATCAAGAATGCAACATTCCTTGTCAAAAAAACCGGTGTTGCCAATCGGAAAAATCATATAAACTGTATTTCAGAACCTGTTTCTTGCTGTACAAAAGATAATCGAAAAGGAGAGGACCGTTATGAGCACAAAGATAAAATTAAGAGCCGGGACACCGGATGATGACAACAGAACCTATCTCCCCGAGGAAATCATCCGTACGGACATCGTTGTAAACGAGAATGGCAATAATTCACAGCCGTGGCCGGAAAGACTGGAGGAACATCATGGTATTGTCTGTGACGGCAGGGAGGATACCTGGTACGTATATGTACCCGCTTCCTATGATCCTGCAAAAAAGGCACCGCTGGTCGTCAGCCTGCACGGCGGTCTTATGACCGGATGGGGGCAGTGCATTTATACATCATGGACTTATCTGGCCGAGAAGGAAGGAATCATCTGTCTGTTCCCGGACGCATCTGAAATGATGTTCTGGGCGATCGAGGGAATCTATGAAGCCGGTGGACCGCTGGAACTGGACGGGAAGATCGTTCCGCGCCCTGCGGACGATTACAGAGAGAATCATGATCTGAATCTGGTGCGTGCACTGATCGAAAAGATGAAGGAGCAGTACAGCATCGATGAAGGCCGTATCTTCATGCAGGGCATGTCGATGGGCAATATGATGACTGCGCAGTTCGCACGTTATTACGGAAATATTCTGGCAGGTGCGGCAGGATCAGGTGCAACTACCTGGCCGCATGTGCTGTTTCAGCAGGACGGCAGTATAAAGAATGTGGGCGGCCCCGTTCCGGTCTGGCAGTCCCGTCCCGAGCATAACGGTTTTCCGGGAGATCCGGAAGCCGGTGCGGCGAGCAATAATTTCAACCGTTATTACTGGATGAAGATCAACGAATGTGATCCTATTCCCGAGATCTCTATTGTCGGCGAAGACAATCTTGCATTCTATAAGGGCAAAAAGGCCGACGTGGTCTACTGTGACATCAAGAACCGTGACCATGGTCAGACGCTGGACGAGGCGTTCCTTTACTGGGATTATTTCTTCTCAGGTCTGAGAAGAGAACCCGACGGCTCCGTTACACAGGGAGAGACCGTCATTCCAAGAAAGGGTGATGCCCACGCTGCAGCGTTTACCGAAGGCACGGCAAAGGTCTGGTGGCATAATGCGGTTTGTGAGCTTTCAACGGCTCCCGTCAGATGGCAGAAACTGAAATACCATGGTCTGAACGGTGGACAGAAGGTGCGCGGTGAATATCTGATGGTGCCGGTCAGCTTTCTTGCGGAAATGGCAGGGGCGGGTTATCAGCCCTCCGAAGACACCCTGAGTGCTGTCGTGACCCTGCCCGACGGACGGGATCTGCAGTTTGCAAGGGGTTCGATCGGATGTATGATCGATGATTCACTGCGTTCGATGTACTGTGAAGCGATTCACAGAAACGGTGAGCTTCTGATTTCGGCGGAATGGTTCTGCAGATACATTCTGAATCTGAACGTATCCGAATGCAACGGTGTGATCTATGCAACGGATCACGAGGCAGAGCTTTCCTATTACATGGCGGATGTTCTGAAATCACTTCTTTTTGAAAAAGCGCAGTACGAAGATTATGAAGAGATGATGAGAGAGAATATTCCTTTCTTAAAGAATAAATAATTCTGTCCGGAGGAACGCATGTTTCAATTCAGAAAAGAGGAAAAGAGAATGGGTGAAATGATTTTACGAGCCGGTACGCCGGATGACGATAACAGACATTATCTTCCGGAAAGCATCTATCATTCGGATATTGTTGTAAATGAAAACGGAAACAGTTCGCAGCCGTATCCGGAGCGTTTGCAGGAATTTAAAGGTTCTATTCCCGAAGGGATCGAAAGCTTCTGGTATGAATATGTACCGAAGAGTTATGACCCTTCCAGAAAGACGCCGCTCGTGGTCAGTCTTCACGGCGGTCTGATGACCGGCTGGGGCCAGTGCATCTATACAAGCTGGTCTTATCTTGCCGAGCGCGAAGGACTGATCGTGGTGTATCCGAACGGACATTATAATCATTTCTGGACGATGGAGATCGTACCGTCCAGTCCCTTCGCAAAGTTCACCGAATTGGACGGCATCAGAATTCCGCCGTCGCAGACCGCGGATGAGAATCTGGATATTAAATTCATTCTTCATGTGATCGAAGAGGTCAGAAAAAAGTACAATATCGATGAGGAGAGGATATTCATTCAGGGTATGTCCAACGGCTGCGGTATGACGCAGCAGGTCAGCCGTTATTTCGGCGGACAGTTTGCGGGAGCGGCATTTTCCGCCGGCCCGGGCCGTATCGGTCACCTTCTTTCAGAAGACGGCAGTGTGATCAATCGCGGCGGTCCGCTGGGAGTCTGGATCTCTCATCCGGAACTGAACGGAATGGGTAAAAATATGGAGGATGAAGCCGAGACTGTCCGTCAGGACCGTTACTACTGGTTCTGCGTCAACGGCGTGAAGGATATTCCGGCGATCACGATCGAAGGTGAGCACAATCTGGCTTTCTTCCACGGAGAAAAAGCGGATATGGTATTCGATGATATCAAGAACCGTGACCACGGTCAGACGCTGGATGAAGCATTCTATTACTGGGACTATCTGTTCTCCGGAACCAGAAAAGTGAACGGAAAGATCGTTCAGGAGGAACCGAACTATGGCCGGAAAGGTGATGAACTTGCGGCTGCGTTTGCGGACGGTATTTCCAAGGTGTGGTGGAAGAATCAGGTGAAGGAGCTTCCTGCCGCACCGAGAATGTGGAAGAAGTTCAAATATCACGGTCTGAACGGGGATACCCTGACAAGAGGCGAGTATCTGATGGTGCCGGTCAGCTTTCTTGCAGAGCTTGCGGGAGGTTCTTATGAGGAGTCTGACGACAGGCGGACGGCAAAGATCATTCTGAAGGACGGCACCGTTTTACAGTTTGCGGAAGGTTCCATTGCCTGTATTATGGGTGACAGACTGCGCAGTATGTATGCGGAGGCGATTTTCCGTGAAAACGTTCTGATGGCGTCCGTTGAATGGTTTGCAAAGTACGTGCTGGGACTGTATGTATCATCCTGCAACGGCGTTACCTACGTGACGGATCACATGGCGGACCTTTCCTATTTTATGGCAGATCTGATCAAGGATATCATGAATGACAATATGATTCCCGACGATATGATCAAGCATATCAGAAACACCCCTGCGTGGTAACGGGAAATGGTATATCTGACAGAAAGAGCATCCGGCCGGATGCTCTTTCTGCGTTGAGAGAAGCGGAAAGTCCCGGAAAATATCCGTAATGACAGAAACTCATATAAAAACGCAGTCAGACAGATGTGCACAGTGCAGTATATATGCAATAATGATATTCGGATATTTCTGTACAGATAATACAGATCGGATCTGAAATGTATATACGGCTGCAGCTGTTTTGACGCAGGCGGCAGTCAATTTACGAAGGAGGAAAAGTCATGAAACAGGAACATGCCAACCTGAGATGGGGATACCTGACTCAGGCGGAGGTTCAGGCGAAAGCTGATGCGTGTAGGACCGAGGACTATATCCATGCCGGCTTCAGCGAAGGACCTTACAAGCCTGCGTATCTGGATCTTACGGGAAAGAAGTACAGCTTTGTGTTTGAAAACGGAACGGTCTTCAGTTATGAATTCAGCGGACTTCACGAACTGGTCTGGTCTGACGGAAAGGAGACCCATACCGATTACGCGGAGGTGCTTCCTTCACGGGACGGAGTCATCTTCATCAATCATTTTGTCAAGGGCTCCAATCCTCCCGAAGCGCACATGATCGTCTTTGATACCGGAAACGGTCTTGTGACAGCCTGTGTCGCAAAGATCTGCAATCCGTACAATCCGCGTGAGGTCGTACGGGAATTTCTGTTCGGACTGGAAGAGGGATACGCGGATCCCGGATACCGTCATGATTATACGGACGAGATGGTCGGAAATACGATCTGCTGGACTTATGACGGTGAATTCTCAATCAAACACATCTATATTCATCCGGCGTTCTATACCTACGTGATGGAACCGTATCCGGGCGGCGGAAGCTGGGTCGCTTCCAACCCCGCAAATTATATCAAGATCAGAGACGGACTGTATATCTTCACGTTCGTGGAGGAACGTCAGACAGGTACGCAGGGATTTTTCCTGATGGATCTTCAGGAACTTCACGATGTCGGCAGCTTCTTCGGCATGCCCGGTGCGCTGATGGAGTGCTACACCTTCGGAGCAGTCGGTCAGTTCGGTGAACCTTATACAAAATAAGGCTGAATACGCAGCCTTTTAAACTGCCGGAAGGCAGAAGAGAACAGAATAACGAGGAGGAAAATATGTTTTTTACAGAATTTGATCCGCTGACAAAAGAGTACACGGACCAGGCGCTCCGGAACAAACCGGAAGCAGACGGTAAGGCATGCGGCGTGCTTTCCGGCAGAAAATTTGCGCTTCATCTGAACGGTGAATATGCACCCGAAGAACTGGCATACGAATTTATCTCCGAAAACCGCCTGAAGGTGACCGAGAACGGAAAGACCTTTGAGGCTCCCTATAAAGCCATCTCACTCGGAAAGATGACGGTCATGACACATCTGATCCCGGATACGGACAGAGGCTGGCACCTGATCATCGACAGAGAGAACCGCACAGTTACGGCTTTTGAGACCTGGTTCGGCATCACCGTGCCGGTCGGTCTTGATTTCAGCAGAAAGTCGGATCCTCTCGGATACAGAGACATTCCGCGCGAGGTTCAGCGTGAATATTATTTCGGCTGGCTGGACAACGGAAACGAGGAAGCACCCGAAAAGCTGGACACCACGACCAACCGTATCGAAGGCCGCGGCCTTTACTGGAAATATGAAGACGGCCGCGAAAGACTGACCTTCAATCCGGCAGTGAACTGCACCACGATCGTGGAGCTCGGAGACGAAAAGGGCGGCATCACCATGGCAAATCCCGCGGATTACATCCGCATTGATGATGTAAACTATATCTATGCCCGCTGGGAAGTCGAGTATTCCGGAAAAATGTGGATCGAGCTGATGAATTTCTTTGAAATGAAAGCTGTCGGCGTGGAATTCGGCTTTGAAGAGGACAACAGCCTTACTTATAAGACACATACGGCCGATCTGACGATCACAGGAGATGCCGCACATCTGGAAATGATCACGGATCACGGTGATGTGATGGTAAAGAGCCCTTATATGAAGGGAAAAGGCGCGCGTTATTCATACCGTCCGGGTGATATGCATCTTCCGATGTCTCACGAGACGGCTATGAAGTACTGCGAGGGTCATAAGAGCGTTTTCGATGATGTCGACAACGGAATCATGGCTTCCGGCAACAATTTTGAGGCATGCGATGACCTGGCGGGAAAGGAATTCCGCGTATGGAACGATCATGAAAAGTATGCGCAGGCACCCTGGACAGGAGATAAGGGCGATCCGTGGGAATACCGCATGATCTCCGGCAGCCAGCTCTCATGGCGTCACGGCGGTGAGTGGCAGGAGGCAAGATATCTCTGCTTCAACCCGGATAAGAACCTGTATTTCTTCTCTCACCTTTTAGAGGGAGACGAGCGCTATGCGATGGTTGCGCATGTAGTGGATTTTGACAACGGACTTGCAACAACGGTATATACCGGAATCGGCAGCTGGAGAAGCCCCTGGGAAGCGGGCGCGCAGGTATTCTTCGGAACGCTGGAATACGGCGACCTGAAAGCACCCTTTGCACGCAGACATTACTTCACGGATGAACTTCTTGGCCGGTGCTTCGCATGGAACTACAGCGAGACGATGAATTCCATTCATGTATACAGTTCACCGGAGAGCAGCAGCTGGACCATCATGCAGAAGGACAACAGCGGCGGCGCATCCTGGTCAAGCCCCTGCTTCTATATCAAGCTTCGTCCGGATGTCTATCTGTTCCAGTGGATCGAGGAAAAGTGCAACGGCGGTCAGGGCCTCGTGGTCATGAACCGGAAGATCCAGCACGACGGAGGTTTCTGGTACTGCGTTGAGCCTGAGCAGCTTCGTCTGAGCACGACCGGTGCTTATATGAGAGAGCTCGGAAGATTTGATATTCACAAATATTTTGACAAAGGGATCCGCTGACCCCTTCTGAAAAGGAACGGCCCTGTACCTCATCTGTTTTGAGGTGCAGGGCCGTTCCTTTTATCACGGGATCATACCAGTTCCACGCGGACGACACCGACGTCGTACTTGAGCCAGATACCGTGGCGGGCCTCATCGCCGCTTCTCACGATGTCCGTATGATACGTGCCGTCAGGATCAAAATGCCCTTCCGTGACGGAGACCGCTTCGAGGTTGACATGCATCATCTGACTGTTTCCGTAAACGAGCGGAATGGAACCGTCCATCGGAGGCTGTTTTTCAATCGTGACCGTGACATTATGGCCGACAAAATAGAAGACCTTTTCGGATTCCTGGAAGATCAGGACTCTGCCTGCGTCATTGTCTGACGGCTGTCTGCGGTGACGGTAGTCGGAGGAGACCCAGTCGATACCGTTGCCGGAATAGGAAACGGAAACATTCAGGCCGCCTTCAAAATTTTCAAGAAGGCAGTTGGTCTCTCCGGGTTCCGCAGCTGCGGAGCGGACCCGCTTACGGTCCTGATAGTCGAACAGGATCGGCGCGGCATTCCGGAGCATGGTGAAATTGCGCATGACCGGAGCGGAACGTTCGCTGACGGTCTCCCAGTCGGAAGTGTCAAGATTGGTCTCGGAACCGAAAATGTGATATCCGATCGCACCTTTTTCCGCAAAGGCATAGAACATGCCGCCCATATTGATCCCTGCGGAAGCGGATTCGGGAACATAGAGCGGGTATCCGATCTCCGGACGGGAATATGCGTCCGTCACTTCGCGGTGACGGAAAATGTTGGTCTGGTAGTTATCCGGCGCGATGGTGTCAATGTGTTTTAAGGTAGCGTAGTAAATATCCAGATTGTGAATGCAGGCACATCCGGAAGGCCAGTCGATGCCGGCCAGATTATGTCCCATTCCGCGGGAACCGCCGTCCAGCCATGCGTTCAGATACATGAACAGTCCGGGATAGATCTCTTTGCCTGCGGCGCAGACCGCATCGATATAAGAAGCGACCGCCTGAGTGGTAACGGCTTCCGCACCGTAGTAGCCGAACGTGGACTGCCAGTCCGCATTCTTCTTGGAACCGTTGTCTCTCCAGATCTTAGCGAGCGGCGTCTCCGGATGCTCTTCACAGTAGTCTGTCAGATATGCCGGTACGGGAGAATAAAAAGCGGCTTCTCCGAGAGGACTGAAATCTCTGCGGGTGCTGCCCTGAATGCCGGCTTCATTTTCGATCTGTACGGCGATGACAGTCTGTTCATTGCCGTCATATTCCTTCAGAAGGCGGATCAGTTCGGTAAAAGCTTTTCTGTCTGCATTCAGTGCTTCTTCCGAGTGTGCGGAAAGCTGGTGAAGGGCGGTTCCGTCTTTGCAGAGACAGCGCTGAAAGCGCTCCTGATCCCTTTTCACCCAGGCAGGGCAGTACTGCATGGTGCCGTTTTTCCACGTGGCGAACCAGAGAAGAGAAAGCTTCAGACCCTGACGGCGTGCTTCATCGATCAGACCGGTGACAAAGTCACGGTTGAATCTGCCTTCCTCCGGCTCAAAAGCATCCCAGGGGACAGGCGTAGCAAGCGTATTGCCTCCGATCGCCTTGATGCTCTGCCAGGTCGGGCCCATTTTGTCAGGCTCGTAGCTGGATGAATTATGAGACTGGCCGCCAAGAGAAAGGAACGGCTTTCCTTTTACCATGATGCGTTTCAATTTTTCCATAAATGACCTCCGATACCGAAAGTGAGCGGATCGTGCGTGCGGCTTTTGCAGGACGATCTGCAGATGGTTTCCTGCTATCATCATAATATACTCTGAGAGTGGTGTCTGCAATGAAAAACTGCGGTCATTCTTCATAAAATCACCGAAAAACAATGCCTTGACCGGTACAGCCGGGCGAAGATCTGCCGGGCGGGATGCCGCATCGGCAAACGGCAGGATTTAACACAA
>JAZUFC010000016.1:0-8870 GCA_045640465.1 Lachnospiraceae bacterium
ACCGTGGAGATCGAAAAGGATCTGGAACAGCGGATCACGGAGTTCCGTCAGGATGACAAGCTGGTGGAAGCGCAGCGGATCAAGGAGCGGACGAATTTTGACATTGAGATGATGCGTGAGACAGGCTTCTGCTCCGGCATCGAGAACTATACCCGGTATCTGACGGGGCTGCCTGCAGGTGCGCCGCCCTATACGCTGATCGACTATTTCCCGCGTGATTTTCTGATCATTGTGGATGAGAGTCACATGACGATCCCGCAGCTGAACGGCATGTTCAACGGAAATTTCAGCCGGAAGCAGACTCTGATCGATTACGGCTTCCGACTTCCGTCAGCCATGGATAACCGGCCGCTCCGTTTTCAGGAGTTTGAGGAAAAGATCGACCAGCTTCTGTTTGTGTCGGCAACGCCCGCAAAGTATGAGGAGGATCACGAGCTTCTTCGTGCGGAGCAGGTGATCCGTCCCACAGGGCTTCTGGATCCGAAGATCGATGTGCGTCCGGTCAAAGGACAGATCGACGATCTGATCGCCGAGATCCGGAAGACGACGGAGCAGAAGAACAAGGTGCTTGTGACGACGCTTACGAAAAAGATGGCGGAGGATCTGACCGGTTACCTGACAAGCGCGGGCATCCGTGTCCGTTATCTGCATTCCGACATCGACACGCTGGAACGTGCGGAGATCATCAGAGACATGCGTCTGGATGTTTTTGATGTGCTCGTCGGCATCAATCTGCTTCGTGAAGGTCTGGACATTCCCGAGATCGCACTGGTGGCGATCCTGGATGCGGATAAGGAGGGCTTCCTGCGTTCGGAGACCTCTCTGATCCAGACGGTAGGACGTGCGGCAAGAAATGCCGAAGGACATGTGATCATGTACGCGGACATGATCACGGAGTCGATGCAGCGCTGCATCGAAGAAACAAACCGCCGCCGTGCCATTCAGGAAAAATACAACGAAGAGAATCATATCACGCCGACCACCATCAAAAAAGCGGTCCGTGATCTGATCTCTGTTTCGAAACAGGCCGAGAAAGCCGGCGCGAAGCTTCAGAAGGATCCGGAATCCATGTCCAGAAAGGAACTGGAAAAGCTTCTGGCATCTGTGGAGAAGCAGATGCGGAAGGCTGCGGCAGACCTCAATTTCGAAGCGGCTATCGAGCTTCGTGAACAGCTGAAGGAACTCGGAAAATATCTGAATGCATAAACAGTCTGAACGATTGCAGGAAAACAAAGAAATAACCGGAACTGTGTCATGCCGGTCTGTTCCGTTATGGTGCAGACTGCTTCTTACAGGCGTCATTATTCTTCTGTACGGATCGGAATCCTTTTTCGGAAACAGAATACAGAATGCGGGGCTGCTGCTTTTTGAAGCTTTGGAAAAGACAGTTCTTCTGACGGTCCTTCTGACAGCCGCTGTTGAGGATTTCAGAACGGGAACGGTACAGAAGCCTGTCTGGCTGTTTTCCGCTGCCTTTTCACTTGCCGTCTGCTTTTTGCGAAGTGACAGATGGTTCTTTCTTGCTGAGGCAGCGGCAGGAGGAATTCTGCTTCCCGGGATCCTGCTTCTGATCTCTCTCGCTGCTGACAGGATCACCGGAAAGACGACGCTGGGAGGTGCGGATCTGTGGCTGATATCCGCCTGTGGCTTTTCATTCGGAATGAAGCGGACCTTTCTGCAGATGATCCTTCTCTGCATAACGGCAGTATTGTACGGGATCCTTTTCAGGAAACGGAACAGACGTTTTTTCCCGCTCGGACCGTCGATTTTTGCCAGTGCATTCCTTTCGGTAATACTGTTTATCGGAAACTGAAGCGAAACAATCGAACAAAAGTTCTTGTGAATCCGCAGCGGCTGCGGTATAATAAAGGAAACGGGGAACGTCCGGATCAGGAATAATGCACAGCAAAGAGTTTTCCGTTTCATACTCAAGAAGGGGCAAAAGCGCAGCAGAACAGATGCGCGTCAGGATGATGTCAGAACAGAAATTTATCAGGATCCGCGGTGCACGCGAACACAATCTGAAGAATATAGATATCGATATCCCGCGTGAAAAGCTGGTCGTACTGACCGGTCTTTCCGGTTCGGGAAAGTCCAGTCTGGCCTTTGATACGATCTATGCGGAAGGTCAGCGCCGTTATATGGAATCCCTCTCTTCCTATGCCCGTCAGTTCCTGGGGCAGATGGAAAAGCCTGCGGTCCAGAGCATCGAGGGTTTAAGCCCCGCGATCTCACTGGATCAGAAATCGACAAACCGGAATCCCCGTTCCACGGTCGGCACCGTGACGGAGATCTATGACTATCTGCGTCTTCTGTATGCCAGGATCGGAATCCCGCACTGCCCGGTCTGCGGCAAGGAGATCAAGCGTCAGTCCGTGGATCAGATGGTGGATACCGTCATGAAAAGCGCGGAAGGAAACAGGATCCTGCTTCTTGCACCGGTCGTCCGAGGAAAGAAGGGCCGTCATGAAAAGGTCCTCGAACAGGCGAAAAAAAGCGGCTATGTGCGTGTACGCGTTGACGGAAGCATGTATGAACTTTCAGAGAGTATCACGCTGGATAAGAATATCAAACATAATATCGAGATCGTGGTGGACCGCCTGGTGGTGCGTCCCGGCATCGAATCCCGTCTGACGGGTTCTCTCGAAAATATACTGGAGCTTTCGGACGGCCTTGCGGTCGTGGAGGATGTGACTGCGGAAAAGCAGTATTCCTTCTCACAGAACTTCTCCTGTCCGGACTGTGATATCTCCATGGAGGAGATCGAACCCAGAAGCTTTTCCTTCAACAATCCCTTCGGCGCCTGCCCGGAGTGCTTCGGCCTGGGCTACAAGATGGAATTTGACGAGGACCTGATGATCCCGGACAAGACGCTTTCCATCAATCAGGGAGCGATCATCGTGAACGGCTGGCAGTCTGCAAATCAGAAGGGTTCTTTTTCCAATGCCACACTGCGTGCGCTCTGCGAACATTTTCATTTTGATCTGGATACGCCTTTTCAGGACTATCCGAAGAAGATACACGACATTCTGATCTTCGGAACGGACGAGACCGTAAATGTCCGTTATTCGGGCCAGCGCGGCAGCGGCGTCTATCCGGTCGCGTTCGAAGGCCTGATCGAAAACGTCAACCGCCGTTACCGCGAGACATTTTCCGAAAGCGCGAAGGCGGAATACGAGACTTTTATGCGGATCACACCCTGCACGGCCTGCAAAGGACAGCGGCTGAAGGCGACTTCTCTCGGTGTTACGGTCGGCGGCTACAATATTTTCGAGATCACGGACATGCCGGTACGGAAAATGATTCCGGCAGTGGAATCTCTGGAACTGACCGAAACACAGCTGGCAATCGGCGCGGAGATCCTGAAGGAAGTCCGTTCACGGCTGTATTTCCTGCAGGATGTCGGTCTGGAATACCTTTCACTCACACGGGCGACAGCCTCTCTTTCGGGCGGTGAAGCGCAGCGTATCCGTCTCGCCACACAGGTGGGCTCCGGTCTTGTGGGCGTAGCATATATTCTGGACGAACCCTCCATCGGCCTGCATCAGAAGGACAACGACAAGCTTCTGGCAACGCTGAAGCATCTCAGGGATATCGGTAATTCCATCATCGTGGTGGAACATGATGAAGACACCATGCGCGCGGCGGATTTCATAGTGGATATCGGTCCGGGCGCAGGCGAGCACGGCGGGCGGATCATTGCTGCCGGTACAGCCGGGGAGATCATGGCCTGTCCGGAGTCTGTTACGGGCGACTATCTTTCCGGAAGAAAGAAGATCGAAGTACCCGAAAAGAGAAGAACTCCGGCCGGCTGGCTGACGGTTGTCGGCGCGGAAGAGAATAATCTGAAAAAGATCAATGTGGATTTTCCGTTGGAGGTATTTACCTGTGTGACGGGCGTATCCGGTTCGGGAAAATCCTCTCTGGTGGACGAGATACTCTGCAAGAGTCTTCTGCACAAACTGAACCGTTCGCACGATATTCCCGGAAAACATGAGACGATCCTCGGAATGGAAAAGCTGGATAAAGTCATCAATATCGACCAGTCCCCCATCGGCAGGACGCCCAGATCCAATCCGGCTACCTATACCGGCGTCTTTGATATGATCCGCGACCTGTTTTCACAGACCGCGGAAGCCAGGGCGCGCGGATATACAAAGGGGCGTTTCTCCTTCAACGTCAAGGGCGGACGCTGTGAAAGCTGTTCCGGCGACGGCATCATCAAGATTCAGATGCACTTCCTGCCGGACGTATATGTTCCCTGCGAGGTCTGCGGCGGAAAGCGCTACAACCGCGAAACGCTGGACTGCCTGTACAAGGGAAAGAGCATCTATGATGTGCTGAACATGACGGTGGAGGAAGGTCTGTCCTTCTTTGAAAACATTCCAAAGATCCACCGTTATATGCAGACGCTTTATGACGTCGGTCTCGGCTATATCCGTCTGGGACAGCCCTCGACGGAGCTTTCCGGCGGCGAAGCGCAGAGAATCAAGCTTGCAACGGAACTGGCCAGAAGATCCACCGGAAAGACAGTCTATATTCTGGACGAACCGACGACCGGTCTGCATTTTGCGGACGTGCACAAGCTGATCGAGATCCTGCAGCGGCTGACGGACAGCAAAAACACAGTCATCGTGATCGAACATAATCTGGACGTCATCAAGTCGGCGGACTATATCATTGATATGGGACCGGACGGCGGTGACAACGGCGGTACCGTGATCGCACAGGGAACGCCGGAGGAAGTGGCGGAAGTGAAGAATTCCTACACCGGACTGTATCTGAAGAAAATGCTGCAGAAAAGAAAAGACTGACATCGGAGAAGATATATGACAGAGATCGAAAAAAAGGTGGTGCTGAATACAGAAGAAGAGGGAGTTACATTCATCTGCCTCTCTTTCTGTGATGTTTACGGAAACGCAAAGAATGTGACGATCATGCCCGGAGAGCTGGAGAGAGCGTTTGAAAGCGGGATCCCGCTCGATGCCTCCGAGATCGAAGGCTTCCGTACCAGGGAAAAGATCGATCTTCTGCTGAGACCGGATGCAGAGACCTATTCGGATCTGCCGGAAAGTCTGACACATCAGGCAGGCAACCGCATCAAAAGAATGTTCTGCCATATTTACAATCCGGACGGAACCAGATTCGAACACGACGGAAGGGCGATCCTGGAGCAGGCGGCGGCGCTGGCAAAGGAAAAGGGCTTTTCCTTCAATTTCGGACCGGCAATGGAATTCTATCTTTTCAGGACTGCGGAGAACGGAAACAGGCTACCGTTGGATCAGGCGGGATATATGGACTCCTTCCCGGATGACCGGTGCGAGGAGATCAGAAGACTGGTCTGTCTGGAACTGGAGAAGATGAATATCCAGCCGGAGTGTGCTTATCACGAAGAGGGCCCCGGCCAGAACAAGATCAAGTTTCATTTTTCCGATCCTGTCAAGGCGGCGGACTCGGTGATCGCCTACAAGTCTCTGGTCCGCACGATCGCGGACGATCATCAGACGATCGCGGATTTCTCACCCAAGCCGCTTGAAAGAGAGCAGGGAAATTCCATGCATGTCAATATGTCTGTCATGTCGGAGGACGGAGAGGACAGAACGCCGCATATCATTGCCGGTATTCTGAATAAAGTGCCGGAAATGACGCTTTTCTTCAATCCGGTAAAGAAATCCTATAAACGTCTGGGGCACGACAACGCGCCGAAATATATCTCCTGGTCGGATGCAAACCGCTCCACGCTGATCCGCATACCGGCATACGGAAGCTACACCAGATTCGAGCTCCGTTCTCCGGACTGTTTCTCAAATCCGTATCTGGTGTTTGCGCTTCTGATCCATGCCTGCCTTTACGGCATCGAAAAGGAGCCCGTTCTGCAGAAGGCGACCGAGATCGATCTGTTTACGGCAGATCCGAAATCTCTGCCGAAACTGAAGACTCTCCCGCTCACATTATCGGAAGCACAGGGAATCGCAAAAAAGAGCGATTTTATCCGTTCTGTTCTGCCGGGCAGAATCATAGACGCATATATGAAAGACAGGACGTAAACCCTGATTTTGAGCCTGACAGAGGAGGGCTGACAAAGCGCTCCGGAAAGGAAGCATCAATATGTATTTTGAAGAAAAACAGCAGGTATATGCGAATCTTCTGATCCGCGCCGGAATGCATCTGAGAAAGGGACAGAAGCTGTATCTCAGATGTCCGGTGGAATGTTTTGAATTCGGACGCATGGTGATCCGCGAAGCCTATAAGGAAGGTGCACAGGAAGTCATCACGGAATGGACGGATGATCAGATCTCCCGCATGAAATATGAAAATGCACCGGTGGAGGTCTTTGAGTCCTATCCTGAATGGAATGCACTGAAACTCAATACGCTTGCAAAAACAAATACAGCCTTTCTGATGCTGACGGGTTCTGATCCGGAAGCCATGAAGGGTGTCGATATCTCCAAAATGAAGGCATTCCGCAAGGCATCCTACAATGCGCTGCGGGATTATTACAGACTGCAGTCGACGATGGGCTTCAAATGGTGTGTGGCCGGCGTTCCGACAAAAGCGTGGGCGGAAAAGGTATATCCCGGCATGAATCCGGATACCGCGCTGACCCGCCTCTGGGACGCTGTATTTTCCACCGTATTTGTAGGCTGGAAGGACAGTGACGAGGTCTCTGCCTATGAGCACTGGATGCTTCATGCGGATGAACTGAAAGAGAAATGTGAAAAGCTGAATGCATGGCAGTTTAAAACCCTTCACTACGAAAACAGTCTGGGAACGGATTTTACCGTCGGTCTCGTAAAAGACCACCGCTGGGAAGGCGGAGCGGATACGGATAAAGCAGACGGCGGGCGTTTCTTTGCCAATATGCCGACAGAGGAAGTGTTTACCATGCCCGATAACCGCATTGCGGAAGGAACACTGGTGTCCTCCATGCCGCTTTCACATAACGGTGTGCTGATCGACCGCTTCCGTCTGACTTTCCGGGAAGGAAAGGTCGTGGACTTTGATGCAGAAAAAGGAAAAGAGGCGCTTGAATCGATTCTGGATGCGGACGAAGGAAGCAGAAGACTGGGAGAGTGTGCGCTCGTACCGTATCCTTCACTTGTGTCCGCACAGGGCATTCTGTTTCTGGAGACTTTGTACGATGAGAATGCAGCCTGTCATTTTGCGCTCGGTGCCTGCTACGAGACGAATCTGAAGGGCGGCGAGAACATGAGCGAGGAAGAGCTTTCGGCCCGCGGTGCCAATCAGTCATTGAATCATGTCGATTTCATGGTTGGAACGTCTGATCTGAAGATCACCGGAACAACATGGGACGGACAGCGGATCACCGTATTTGAAAACGGAAGCTGGGCATTTTCATGAAGATAAAAGCAGTATTATTTGATCTGGACGGAACACTTTTGAACACGCTTCCGGATCTGACCAACATTTCCAATACCACCATGCGTGAAGCAGGCTTTCCGGAACATACCGAGGAAGAAGTGAAAATGTTCATCGGCAATGGGATGCGGCTTTTGTTTGAGCGTTCGCTTCCGAAGGATATTTCTCTTTCAAAGGAAGAATATGACCGCCTTTACGAAAGAATGCGGGCTAATTACCTGAAATATCAGAACCGCCTGACAGTCTGTTTCGACGGGATCCTGCCGCTTCTCAAAGCGCTGAAGGCAGAAGGAATTAAAACAGCGATCGTCTCCAACAAGATCGACGAGGCAACGAAAGCGGTCGCGGCGCGTTATTTTGAAGGACTTGTGGATTTTGCGATCGGGACACGTGAAGAGCTTCGGATCAAGCCATATCCGGATCTTGGACTGGAAGCGCTGAAAGAGCTTTGCGTAAACGCGGAAGAGTGCGTTTATGTGGGCGATTCCGATACGGATATCGAGACGGGAAACAATCTGGGCATGCCGACGCTTTCCGTGACGTGGGGCTTCCGCTCAGAGGAATTTCTGAAAGAACACGGTGCGCGGTATCTGGTGCATACACCCGGCGAGATCCTGAATTTTGTCAGGAATACGGTTCTCTGACCGGAGATACAGTCTGTCGGGTGTTCCTTTTTATACAGGAAAATATTTGCAGTGAACTTATACAGAGCGATCGGAGAGAATATTTATGGCAGTATCACAGAATATCAGTCTGGAGCCTTATCTGACGGTTTCCGATGAAACAATGAAGGCCTCCTACGGAGGAAGCCAGACCTGGTTTTCAAAAGAAATGAATCTGAGCTGGGACCGCTACCGGAATATCGGCGGCTGCGGTCTTGTAGCCAACTGTGATTTTATTCTGTACTATTGTAAAAAGAACCGGCTTCGTTTTCCGGATATGCCGAAGTCTTTTATCGATTCGGATTATCAGTATATCGATAAGCGTGAATATATGGATTTTCTCAGAAAGACCAGCCGTCTGAAGTATCCGATCTTACCGTACCTCGGTTCTTTTTCTTTTCAGGCACCGCCTTTTGTCAACCTGTTCATGAGACAGATGAAACAGGAAAAAAGACTTCATTTTCTCTGGAAAGATACAGCAAAGGAACGGATGAAGGTGATACGCACTTCATTGCAGGAAGGGTATCCCGTGATCCTGGTCATCGGTCCACATTTTCTGACCTTCTGGCAGCGAAACGGCGTGAAGTTTTACAGGATGAATCAGGAAGAAGAGGTAACGGTGGATCAGAAGAGCATCATGAAGCATTTTGTGATGATCACCGGTCTTTATTACCCGGAGGATGCTTCAAAGTCTGTTCTTCTGGAGATCTCTTCCTGGGGCAGAAAGCTGTATATTGATTTTGAAGAACTGGATACCTATATCCGGAAATGCTCGAATCCGTGGCTTTGCGGATTCTACTATCTGAAATAAGAAATGAACAGAAACTG
>JAZUFC010000017.1:0-7243 GCA_045640465.1 Lachnospiraceae bacterium
TGGAAGCGGTCGTTTCCCAGCAGCTGCTTCCGAACAGTGAAGGAAACGGAAGAGAGCTTGCACTCGAAGTCATGCTTTCGAATCACGCGATCTCCAATCTGATCCGCGAAGGAAAAGCAAGTCAGATCGCGAACATGATCCAGCTGAACAATACGTCAGGCATGGTGACCATGGATCAGTCGCTGATCGCATTGTTCCGCTCCGGCAGGATCGATGAGCAGACAATGCTGAAATATTGTGTGGACCAGAACGAGGTCCGACGTCTGACAGGACGATAAGGAGAACTTTATGGCACAGTTCCTCTGCCGTTTCGTAACGGAAAACAATGTGGTATCCCAGGAGATCATACAGGCCTCGGAACGCGAGGAACTTGTCAATGCACTCCGTCAGAAAGGCTACCGCGTCATTCATATCGAAGAGGTCAGGAACAGGCTGACAGATATCGAGATCGGCTCCAGGCATATCAAAAAGAAGTCGCTGACCCTGTTCTGCAGGCAGATGTCCACCATGCTGGTCTCCGGCATTCCGATGGTCAAGTGCTTCGACGTCATCGGCGCCCAGTCGGATGACAAGACATTCAGAAAGCTGATGGCCGGAATCGCAAACGACGTGTCCGCGGGATCCTCGCTTTCCAGAGCGATGGAGAAATATCCGGACGATTTTCCGGAGATGCTCCGTGAAATGGTGAAAGTCGGCGAAGTGACCGGTGATCTGGACGGGGTACTGACCCGTATGGCGGAACAGTACGAACAGAATGCAAAGATCACACAGAAGATCAAATCCGCACTGACATACCCGATCGTGGTCATGTTTATCGCCGTGATCGCCTGCGTTTTCATGCTGGTGAAGATCGTCCCCTCCTTCGTGGACGTATTTGCAAGCCTCAATACAGAACTTCCCGGACTGACGCAGCTGCTTCTTGATGTCAGTGAATTCATCACGAAGAAGTGGTATCTGGCCATTATGATCATTGTGCTTGTAGTGATCGTTCTGATCCGGCTATTCCGGACAAGAACGGTGCGCAGGGCATTCGATAAATTCAAGCTGACGTTCGGTCTCATCAAAGGGCCGATGCAGAAGCTCGCATCCGCCAGATTCGCAAGATCATTGTACACACTGATTTCCAGCGGCGTGCCGATCGTACAGGCACTGGAATATACCAAGAAAAATGTGCTGAATCTGTACGTGGAGGAATATGTGGATAAGATCATCACCGGGATCCGGCAGGGAAAGGGACTGGCCTATCAGATGGCACAGGTGCCTGTCTTCCCGAAACTGATGATCTCCATGCTTTCCGTCGGTGAAAGCTCCGGCGATCTGGAAGGAATGCTTGCAAAGACAGCGGATTATTTTGATGACGAGACCGCTTCCACGATCGAGCAGCTGATGACGATCATCGAACCTGTCATGATCGTTTTCGTCGGACTTCTGATCGGTGTGATCGTCGTCGCACTGTATTCGCCGATGCTCGGCATATTCGGCGCCATGCAGGGCTCTTTGTAAGGAGCTTCCGGCGGATGCACACGGCAGCATAAGGAATATCTGCTGCTTTCGCAGCATGCTGCCGGCGCAAAGTAAACGTCATTCTGTCGTTTACTATAAAACAGGCCACAGGCGGGAACGGCAGAGAAACCCGCTTTGGAATAAAAAACAAACAAGAAAGAGGTAAGCCATGAAAAGAAACGTGAAAAACAGAAAGCAGCACAAAGGATTCTCACTGATCGAGCTTGTTATTGTTGTCGCGATCATCGGTATCCTTTCCCTTATGATCATCCCCCAGTTCTCAAATGTCACTGAAGACGCAAGAGAAAAGACCTGGAACTCCAACTGCCAGACCGTCGTATCCGCGATCAGCATGTATCAGGCCGGAAACGAAGGAAACTATCCTCCGTCAAAGGATGATCTTAAGCCCTACTTAAACGGCGGTTTCCCCGCTAATGATGAACCGAAGGGCGCTACGTATAATTACGAGAACAATACTTTTACGTCCAGCTATACAACTGCCGCTGGTACGACAAAGAACTTTACCTATCCGGATTCAAATGCCGGTGCCGGCAAGTAATATCATCACAGACAATGTCATAAAACGATCCTGACCGGAATTACCGGCAGGAATATCACCGTTTTTTCTCTGCATATCCGTGTGCACCCGCGGGGAGGCCCTCAAAAAGCCTTCCCGCAGGGACAAGATATCCCCACCGGAGGACTGAAACCGATGAAGATTTTCCGCAAAAAGAGGAAGGGAGCCGCACAGCTCTTTGTGATAGGCGCGCTGATCCTCGTTTCGGTCTTTTCGACCTATGTCATCAAAAAGCTGCAGGCTGATATCTATCAGATGCACGCCTATTCCCTGCAGATGCAGGCCTATTATCTGGCAGAGGAAGCCGCTTCCGCTTCCGTATCCGCGCTCCTTGCGGATGATGACGCATCGCTGGTTCAGACAGGCGCATTTCCGATCCAGGACCAGATGATCCATACGTCAAACGGGGCGCAGATCGGTACAAGTCAGATCCGCGTTACCAAGGAAGTACACAACTATTACAACGAAAACAAGGACTGGATCGTGGTCCGGGTAAACACTTCGGTGCCGGATACCAGGGCACAGCGAAGGGGGCAGCCGTTCACCTATTCCATGACGGTCATGATCCTTCGCGAGAATCCGCTGATCCAGTTATACAATATCGATCCCGATGAGATCTGATGCTCCGGAAAAAAGGGAGGTGAGAGACGTGAAGAAGTACAGACAGAGAGGATTTTCACTGGTGGAAATGTGCATCGTGCTGGTCGTTCTGTCATTTGTTGCGCTTCTTTCGCTCTCGCTGATGGACGTATCCGTCCACGGCTTCAATGCATCCGCACAGCTTCTGGATGTTTCCATGGAGGATGCGGACTTTGTGGCCCGGATCAGTTCCGCCGTCCGGAAGAGCGGCACATCCTTCACCATTCCGGAAAAGTCCTTTACCGTGGATAAGTTTACGGCAGGCTGGAATTATCTGGGCGTCATGCATAACGTGCATATTCCGGCAAATGTCAGCCGTACCGGGCGGGAGATCGCCTCTGCGGACGCGCTCGTCTATGTCGAATACGCAGGCGATACCGATCCGTCACCGGTCTCTTCCGATGCAGAGCTGATCCACACGGAGGACGGCTATTTCATAAGGCATATCATCGGGCATTCCTATACGGACTATTCCGGCGTGCAGCATGACTATTCACTGGTATTCAGACCTACGGATCCGTCGGCACGTACCGCGCAGACGATCTCCTATACACTGACGTCCACAAACGGTACGGCAGACACGACCGAGGTGGACACGATCCTGGAAGCCCTGAATGCGATCCAGGTCGTCTATCAGGGCAGTGAGACCAATCCGGCGGTCGCGATCGCATTCCGTTCCGACTTTCTTCCGGTCACTTCCGTGAACAAGGTGACGTCGAACAAAGCAAAAGGAACGGTGGTCCTGATCCTGGACGTCTCCAGCAGCATGAACAACTACAGCGGATCGGAGCCGCGTATCACAACACTGAAGTCCACGGCAAAATCCTTTATCGAGGAGCTTTCCAAAAACAGCGAACTGAACATTCTGATCACGGTCTTTTCGGGCTTCGCAAACAAGGCTTCCGATTTTGACAGAAAGAAATGTCCGTCACCGAAGCTGACGCTGGCCAACGCATCGGCGGACCGTTCCGTTCTTTTAAAGACCATCGATGCGATCAATACATCCAAGTATACCAATCTGGGAGACGGTCTCCGTGCAGCCTACTACGAGCTTGAAAGGCATCCCGAGATCCTTTCGGATCCCGTATTCCTGCTGGTTCTGACAGACGGTGAAGTCAACGCCTGTACCTGCGTGAAAAAGAAGAATTCATTCTACGGTGTTTCGTACAGTCAGGCTGATTTCTATTACGGAAGCGAGATCTATCAGGATTCGAAGTTTGAAAACAAATACGTCTGCAACTACCAGAGCAATGCGACGCTTGCCAGACTGTACTACCAGTATTTCGGCGCACTGATCAATGAGAAGTATCATCCTCAGACTTATCTGGTCAGCATGTATGCGGGGATGTCTGCTGCGGATGAGAACGCACTCAGATCGGTCTTCACGCAGACGGAGAAATTCGATGCTTCCACGCTGACACAGTTTACGGAAGTCTTCCAGCAGATCAATCAGAACATTTCTTCAGCCATGTGGGCATTTGAAGGACCGAGGCTATGATGAAACAGAGAAAAGGCATGTCTTTGGTGGAGGTGATGATCTCCTTCGTACTGATCAGCTTTCTGATCCTGATGGTCTCGGGAGCCGTTACATCCTCCTATCAGACGTCGGCAAAGATCCGGAAGCTGCCGGGCCTTTACTACGAAGGGCAGCAGGAGGTCGAAGGCGAGCTGGATGCACTGGATCAGAAGCTCACCCGGAAATATCTGCTCGAAAAAGAGCTGGGAACACTTGCGGATCCGGATCCTTCGCTGATTGCGGAGATCGCCGGACTGAATGCGGAGATCGAGAGTACGCATGAGAAGGTGAATCTGACTCTTTTCGGGAAACCGGTGGTTCTGTATCAGTTTTCAAGGACCTGTACATCGGAGGACGGAAATTCGATCACTCTCCATGCAGGAACGGCAAGCGGTGTACGTATGGAACGGCCGGTGCCGGTCATCGATCAGGTGACGATCAACCCGCTCGGCGGATCCGTGGTGACGGACGTTTTCAGCGCTGCAGGAAGCGTGATCACCTCATCTGTCGCATATTCCGATACCAACCAGTCTTACCGCTATGCCGAGCTGTATCAGTGGTACGTTTCCGTAAATGACGCACATTCGGTCTATTACAGCGATCAGACTCCGGGCCCCGATGAACAGCAGGGAACGCTGATGCCTGTATATCCGGAGGACTTTACGCCGATCACATCGGAAAGAGGCGCGAGCATGACGGTGACCGACGAATACCGGGGAAAGTTCCTGCTTCTCGTGGTCACGCCGCTCAGCGTGAACGGCAAGATGGGTGATGATGTGATGAGCAATCCCGTCTACGTGAGCAGCCTTCCGGCAGGGATCAATTACCGTGCGGTGCTGGATCCCTCTCTGACGTCTGTCGGCTACGATCCTTCCGGCCGTGTCTATATGCCGGTCGTCGGATCCATGTCTGCATCAGGCGGTGTCTTTACCGCAAGATCCGGCTGTCCGTATATCGATCTGAACGGTTCCGTCACCTCCAGTGAAGGAGACAACGCTTCCAGATTCCTGCATTTTGAACCCTACGACGTGATCGGTTCCGCAAACGGGCTGACGCCTCTTGCAAATGATAAGGTATTTGCGGTCGTAAGAAGTTATGACGGCGCTCCTTATTTCTTTACGGACGGTCTGAACGGCTACGGAACAGCCAACTTTGAATATGTGCTCGGTCCGTCTCTCGGCGGATGGATGATCCTTTCTTTCAACATCGGTGTCGTACCCGAGGCGGAAGAGGCAGCGGATGATCCGCCGGCTGCAGAACCCCCTGCCGGTCCCGGAGCACCTCCCGCCACGCCTGTTTCTCCCGCACCGGAGACCGTGGGGGCGGAATATCTGATCGGTGCAGGACAGTTTGATATAGCGGAATTTATGATCGTTTCGGATCCCGGTGAATACGGGACAGCAGTTCTTCTGGAGTATTTGAGGACCAAATACGGTATCTGATGATTTGGGGAGGAGCAGGAAAATGGCAGGAGACAAACAGAAAGCAAAAGTAAAGGCAGCGAAAACGAAGGGAAAGGCTTCCTTCCGTTCAACGGCGATGGGAAAGCTGCTGTTTGCATTTGATTTCGGAGAATTTTCCGTCAAGGTCGCCGTACTGAAGATCAAAAAGACAGGCATTGAGCTTCGCTATCTGTTTTCCGTGGAGAACAGAGAAAACCTGACAAAGCTTGATTCCACGAATGTCCGTGCCTGGAGGACGCAGATCCAGAAAGCCTTTTCATCCATGAACATCATTGCGGAGGATCATCTGGCCGTCTGCTCGATCGGAGGCAAAGCATTCATACACCGTCAGATCGAGATCCCCTATGTGGAGGAGAAGGACAGGAACGGGCTGGTCGAAAACGAGATGAGTCAGATGCTTGCGCTGGATACATCGACATACGTTTTCCAGCATGAAGTCATCGAAGTCGTCGAGACCGGCGAAGAAAAGAGGCTGAAGGTATGGGCGGTCGCAATGCCGAAGGAGACCAGTGCCGCCGCATACGAACTCATCCGGTCGCTCAGGCTGAAGCCGGTCGTGATGGACATTCATGCAAACGGCATGAGACGCTTCCTGAAAAGCGATGAGAACATGCTTGCGAAGAACAGAAACCAGACGGTGGCCTGCATCGATTACGGCATGACGCATACGGAGCTTCTGTTTATCAGAGACGGAGAGCTTCTCGGAGACACGCTGATCGATGAGGGCGATGAACGGCTTGTATCGGAAGCACGGAACGCCATCGGCATCCGCTGCACCGACCCCGCGAATCCCAACAAGATCATCGCTTCGCCGCAGGATATCTGCAATATCCTCAACAAGGCACATACCACGGCCGAGGAAAGATCCTTCTCCTTGTATGTGAAGGACTGGCTCTCAAAGGTGAATACCGCGATCACCCGCTTCAATTTCGATCATCCGTCGGACAGCGTGCAGAAGATCTATCTGTACGGCGGCAGTCCGCAGAATATATGGCTCGTTCAGTATCTGCAGAGCGTCAGCCGCATCCCGGCAGAGCAGATCACAAAGACCTCACTTTTCAATACAGAGGCGCTTGTGGGAAGCAGACGTCCCGACTATTCCGCATATCTGAATGTGCTGAATCTTTCTCTGATGGATTGAGGAGGGCATGATGAACCATTTTAACTTCTTTGAAAACGAAAAGAGCCAGAAGAAATCGTTCAATGCACCCCTGATCTCCGGATTTCTGGTCATCGCAGCGGTCTTTGTACTGGTCGGTGCCTTTGTCATTCTGAAAGAAAAACTGACAGCCGCCTCAGACGCGCTTAGCTATCTGGAATCGGTGGAGAATGACCCGGCATTCATCCTCCAGTGCGAACAGGAGCGTGAACTTTCGGAGAATATCGGAAAACTGAAGGAAGATCACCGTTTCCTGCTGGTGACGGAATGGCTTGCCGAAAATGCCTCCACAGTTGATGACGGCCTGGTGAAACAGCTTTCCGCATGCTTCCCTAAGAATACGAGGATCTACCGGATGTCGGTCTCGCAAAGGTCCGTTACGATCG
>JAZUFC010000018.1:0-4208 GCA_045640465.1 Lachnospiraceae bacterium
GCGAGATCATAATGACACTGCCCCTGACGGATTCACCGAAGGTCGGTCGAACAACGGCTGACGAAGAGGATCTTGACGAACTGCTTCAGGTTCTCGAGGATGCATCAGAAGCGGAAAAGGCACAGACAGACAGTGAATATCTGAAAAGTGCAATCGCCGGACGTGAGGTCTCCCGTTACACCCTGATGGGCAATGCGATCGGTTTTGCAGTCAACGGAAAACTTGTTCTGCCGGAGAGATACAAAGACCGCGAGAAAGAAATAAGAGATAAATACGGAGTATCGCGGTCTTAAGCAGAGTCTGATCGAAAAGATCAGCGTATCTGGATTCCCGACTGCATGGAAAAGAATCAGTAGACACGATCGATGAAAGGAGATTGAATCATGAGCAGACCGATTATAAAAAAGAATGTATAATGACGAGCCGACTGACCCTGCACCCTTATCGGAAAGAAGACCGGGAACGTCTGGTGGAAATGATGCGTGATCCGTATGACGGTGAATGAATTTTACAGAATCGATTCAGAAAATTATGAATGCCAGCGTTTTTATACAACCGTCATCGGAAATACAATTGAGGATTATGAGAGACTCACCGAAGAGAAAATTGCATCAAAAGCGTACGGTGCGTGGTGCGCAGGTGCCAGGTGAAATTCTTTTTTTCACTGTTCCTGTTACGAATGAGTCAGGACAATGATTTAGTCAGGTAATGGTTTTGAAAGATTGAAGGAGGAATATATGAAGAAAACAGTTATTTTTCTGACATTGGTTATGATGGTGATGCTGACGCTTACAGCTTGCAAGAAGAATTCTGCCGCGGGTGATGATACGACAGCCGGCGGTACTTCTTCTGAAAACGGAAAAGCTGCTGAGCAGGCAAATGACAGAAATGATGAAGTAACTTACGGAATACAAGACGGAACTGTGGTTTTCACAGCCAGTCTGGATTTTAAGCTGGAGGATTCCTCTGCCTGGCTCGGTGTTATCCCCACCGGTACAAAATATGAAAAAGAAGCAGATGCAGATGACGTGGATATGCTTTATTGCTATGTATCAAACTATGATGATGAAACAAAAAGCAGTTACCGTTTTGAGTTTGATAAAGAGTATTTCCATGGTATCGGGGACGGTACCTTTGATATGGTCTTAACCAGCTCTGATAATGGGGAAATCGGTAAGGTCCTGCTTCAGATCGGTATTGAAATCAAGGGTGAGAAGATTACTCTGGATTTTGAAAACAGGAAATAAAAAAAGATTTTCTGCCGGATCTGAACAGAAACGGAAATCTCATATAGAGCGCGCAAAGATATAAAGGGGGCAGTACGTGCAAATTGTAATCATTCTGATATCCGCAGCATTATTCCTTGCGATCATTCTGAATCTGGCCGCAAAACCGAAGTTTACGGCAAAGCTGAACAGCTTTCTGATTCCTGTTTCTGCTGTCGGCGGGATCATCCTGTACGGCGCCGGTTTTACTTCGGTGCTGGATGATCCGCTTCAGATCATCGTACGGACGATCTTTGACGTCAGCAGAATGTATGCCGGTGTGAATGATCTCGGTTCGGTCAGCGGTGCGCCGCTGTTTCAGTATCCGATCGTGGTGACGATCTTCTGGCTTCTTCACTTTATGGCTTTTTATGCCATGGCAAGCGCAACGATCTCGGTGCTCGGAGAAAAGGCGCTGAAAAAGCTGAAATTCTGGCTGCAGCGCTACGGTGGATCCATTGTGATCTACGGTATCAACGAATCATCAGCAGAATTGGGCAGATCGCTTATAGGCGGCGGAAAGAAACACGTGACGTTTGTCTCTGCAGCGCCGGATGCTTCTCTGGAGAAGTCCGTGAATGATGCAGGTGCGCTGGTGCGTACGGACGCAGCGGCTCTGGAGCCGAACCGTTCCTTTTTGCGGAGCCTGGCTTCGGGAAAAGGAAGTCCTGTTCTGACACTCTATGCCATGGATGAGGATGCAGAGGCCAATACCGCTTATGCAAAGACGCTGCTTGCGGCACTGACTGCTTCCGGTGCGGACACAAAGAATGTTTCTCTGATCCTCAGGGGGGCGGATGACGGTGTGGATTCGCATCTTCTGAATTCCGAATCACATAAAGGATATGCGGATGTCAAATACTTCTCGGATACATACACGGCTTCACGCATGATGATCTCCGCTATGCCGCCTTACCGGAAAATGGAGTTCTCGGAAGACGGCAGGGCAAAGGGAGATTTTGATGCGGTCATAGTCGGATTCGGAAAGACCGGTTTCAGTGTCCTCAGGCAGCTTTTCTGCAATTCGCAGTTTGAAGGCAGCCGTTTTTCGGCAGCTGTGTTTTCTCCTCGTGTACAGAATGAGAGCGGCTATGCGGTCGCCGCTTTCCCGGAAATGTTTTCTTCTCAGAAGATCCGGCTGATCGACCGGGATGCAAGGAGTCCCGAATTTTATGAGTATCTCTTCTCGCGCAGAGAGACGCTTCGTTATGTGGCAATCTGCACGGGAGATCCGGAGACGGATTCGGAGATCTTTTCCGACGTGATCCGGTATCTGCGGCAGATCCGCTGCAGCGCGGCTGTCTGCCGCTGCCATGCACGGGAAGTGTTCTTTGCGGAAAATGCGGACAGCGCTGTCAGATCCTTACGGGTCTTTACAAAAGAAGCCTTTTCGGAAGAAGCCGACCGTCTTGCCCGTATTCTGAACCATTCCTACGTGAACGATCCCGCGGTCTCCGAGGAGGAAGCATGGAAACAGTGTGATTATCTGGGACGGGAGAGCAGCAGAGCTTCGGCGGCTTTTGCGCCGGCATTCCTGAAAATGACCGGAATGACGGATGAAGAAGTACAAAACGGAGGTTGGGACCGGCTTTCCGAAGTGCAGAAAGAAAATCTTGCGCGCACGGAACATCTTCGCTGGTGTGCGTTTTATGAGGCGATGGGTTTTACCGGAATGACGGATGAGATCATTAAGGAAAGAGGAGAAGCTTATCTTCTGGAAAAGGAAAAAACCGGGGCTTCTTCGATCAGAATCGCCAAAGATCTGGAAGAACGGTGTCACGCCTGTCTCTGTTCTTATGATGAGCTTCCGGCACTTTCCGCGCTGGAAGAAAAGTATACCGGAAGATATACGGATTATCAGGACATGGATCTCAGAAATGTCCTGTCTCTCCCGGCGCTTCTTTCAAAAAAACGCAGCGCAGATGTGAAGGCTTCGAAGAACAGGTGATGACATGAAAAAAAGAAAGCTGTTGATCATATTCTCCTGCCTTGCAGGATATCTTGTACTCCTGCTGGCCCTTTTGTATGCGGAATCCTTTTCCGAAGAGACCGCGATCACCGGTTTCTGGAAAGCGGTATGGTTTTCGTTTGTTACGCTGACGACCGTCGGTTACGGCGATATGTATCCCGTCACTGCGGCCGGAAAGCTCATCGGCGCAGTGTTCCTTCTTTTGTCTCTCGGTGCGTTGGCAGCAATCGTCGGCTTTGCGGTTACGTATATTACAGGGACAGGGCTTCCGCGCCTGAAGATCCACAGGCTTTCAGGGAAACGTATTTTTATCATTGACCGGGACGGTCCGGCCGCGCAGGCGCTTCAGTCCAATATCCTGTCGGAGGATCCGGAGGCTGTTTTTATATTTCCGGAAACAGAAAGCCTGTCCGTAAATGACAGAAACCGGATCGGCATTCGCTCGGATTTGCAGGAGGTCCTTCGCCTTCTCGGGAACAGTGCATCATCCGCAACTGTTGTTTTCATCGGCCCCGACGCGGCAAAAAGAGCTGCCGGAGTCCGGCTTCCGGACGGAGTAAAAGCCGTTTGTGAGGATCCGCTGGAACCGGAAAAACTATCGGAACGCATGCGCTTTTTTGACCGCAGCGAACTCTGCGCCTCCATGTACTGGCAGAAATATCCCCTGAAAAGAGATGAGAAGCGCGTCGTCATCGTGGGCTTCGGTGTACTGGGACGAACGCTTCTTGAATATGCGCTTGAAAGCTGCGTGCTTTCTCCGGTTCGGGTGACTTCTTATCACGTTTACGGGAACGGGAATGATTTCCTCGGAGATCACAGGGCGCTTTCTGCATCTGTCAGTATCGGTACGGAAAGCCCGGACCGCGACAGTCTGATCTTCCATGAAGAAGCGTGGAGCGCCGGAGACGCGCTCCTTCAAAGCGCAGACCGTATCATCTTTTCCTCCGATGACGGCAGAGAGAACCCGCAGCGGT